>CAZSGO010000126.1:0-5497 GCA_964606395.1 uncultured bacterium | reverse complement strand
CTTCTGCCACGATATCCCGCGTAACATTGTTATAATAGTGATGATAGCTTTTATGCTTAGAACGGTTAATATGCGGCAGTTTACCAAATGTGATCCCCGTTTTTTTCGATATTAACTTCAGGTCCGTTTGCAAATTTTCAAATCGACCGACGTAATCGGCAAGGATACTTCCGTTGTCATCACTAATCCAGTCATATTGCGGCTTAAAATGTAATTGTTCCAGCACCTTGCAGTCTATAAGCGACTCGTAGACAAAACGCTCAAAATTACCATTGAATTCTTTTAGATATTTTCTCCGGTCAAATTTGTCACCGGGATTCATTCCACCTTGATCCAAATAAAAAAAAGCGGAAACCAATCTGTCCCATGGATTGCGAACGAATGAAAAAACATAAGGTTTTTCACGATAAAATTTCAAAGTATCTTTTAGCGATAAATAGAAGGGGTTTTGTATGAAATGTCCCTTAACTTTTACTTTTGGATGTTTAATGGCAGAGAGAACGGAAATACCGCCGGTTTTGGGAATATGAATGAAAAGGGCTTTTGTACGCATAGAAAGGATCCGTATTTAATTTAAATATCAAAACCTAGAAGGTGGCGATAATTGTAATGTTTTCTATTTTAATATAACAAGTCGTGTCAGCAGATGTGTTGGTTATTTCAGCAACGACTGAAACACTTTTATTGATACCCCATTCCGGTCCTTCTCGTGAAACGCGTGATAATTTATATTCGTATAGTTCATCACGTTGATCCGTATAATCGGCGATCCATATTGAATCGTTTAAGATAACATATTGTTTTGTCAGATCTAAATATGAGGGCATTTCGAGCGAATCTAGAGCCACCAGGTGATTTACAGAGGTCAAGCTGTGGTCGTTATTATCGCCCGGCATAAAATCCCGCCAGATAAAGGCTTCCAGGATATAATCTCTTTCGGCTACGGTTATCGTATCTAGGGCATTATCCAAGAGTTCATAGGCCAACTGGGCGTCAACCGTGACTTCAACATTTCGATCATTATCGTTATCGCACCCCGGAAGGGTAAACAAAACGAATAGAAATAATAAACAATACCGCATTTTATAGGTTCCTATTAAAAATATCTGATGATCAAATATATATAAGCGATCGCGAGTGTGATGATAAAAACGGGAATACTATATTTGAGGAAAGAGATAAAGCTGATCTTGTGTCCCGCTTTTTTAGCCATGCTGACAACAATAATATTTGCCGAGGCACCGATAAGCGTTCCATTGCCGCCCAAACAAGATCCAAGTGACAGTGCCCACCATACGGGTGAAATATCTTGAGTACCCAACTGTGTCCCCATATCCTGGATCAAGGGGATCATCGTCGCTACAAAAGGGATGTTGTCGACAATAGCTGAGAAAACGCCACTGAACCAGATCATCACCTTGGCGGTTTTAAAAATATCTCCTTGAGTGAAGGCTAGCATTTTACCGCTTAAAAGCCCTATCACGCCGGTTTCAACCAATCCTCCGACCATGATGAATAAGCCGATAAAAAAGAAAATACTGCTCCATTCCACTTTTTTAAAGATCTCATCGGGGTCAATGCCTCCCATGATGATCAGAAGAGAAGCGCCGGTAAGTGCGATCGTTGCGGCTTCAAGGTCCACAAACCCGTGAATAACGAATCCGACAATGACGGCAGCCATAACCCATATGGATTTTTTTAATAATTTCGGGTTTTTGATCAATTTTTTATCATCGAATGCCATAATTCTGGCTTGATCTTGATTAGAGACCGTCATTTTTTTTCTAAAGATAAGAAATAGCAGTAAAGCAATGATCGGCATCTCAATTAGAACGAGCGGAGCGACATTGATGATGAAATCCATAAAGGATAGACCTGCTGCACTCCCGATCATAATATTGGGAGGATCACCGATCAAGGTGGCCGTACCGCCGATATTGGAGGCAAAGATCTGGGCAAGCAAGAAGGGGATGGGAGTGATCCGCAACTCTCTTGCCAGCAAGATCGATAGCGGAGCGATCAATAATACCGTTGTAATGTTATCCAGGATCGCTGAAAATATAGCGGTTAGGAAAAAGAGGACCAGTAAGATAGCAAAAGGTTCGCCTTTTACCATTTTAGCTAATTTAATAGCGATAAATTCAAAGATCCCGGTTTGCTCGACCACTTTTACCAGAACCATCATACTGACCAAGAGGAAGATCACGTTGAAATCGATATGATGAAAGGCCTGGTCCTGGCTTAACACATGCAAGACAAGCATCAGTGAGGCGCCAAAAAGTGCAACCAATGTTTTATGAACCTTCTCAGAGGCAATGAAAACATATGCTATAATAAAAATGATACCGGCTACGTACATGCTTAGACCCTTAAAATATTATTCAAAAATGATCGGGTGCTGAGTACTGCCACGACCTTTTTATCATCATCAACAACGGTTATGTGGTGCCAGTTGTTCTTAGCAAGAATGTATCCTACTTCTACTGCGTTCTCATTTTGATTTATGATCTTTTTATCGGCTTTTTTGTAGTGGTCGGCAACGGTTGTCTTTTTTACATCATTATCAAATTCTTCAAATGCCCGAAGGTTATTTAAAAAAGATATATCGGATATCAAATTCATGTATTCGGGATAGATGATCTTAATAACGTCCAAAACATCGATCTTACCCAAGTAATGGTTTTTATCGTCTACAACGGGTAGAAAGATAATATTGTATTTTTTCATCATGTCTGCTACAGTCTCTATCGTATCATTCATTTTGACCGTATAGACCGTATCGGAAACAATATCTTTGATCTGCATAACATTGTCGAGTTCAAGCTTACATTTATCTATAAACGCTATTAATTCGGTGCTGTTGGTGCATTTTCTAATATTCTCAGAATGTTCCGATGATATTCTCGCAAAGGAAGCTAAGGTTCTAAGATAACGGTTGGAGCCGGAATTAGATGTCAGGATGCAATAAAATATATCCGCATAATCTTTGGAGATCAAGATGGGTTTTGTTGTTTTAACAATAACTATGATGATATCGTCAAAATTCTCGATCCTTCCATGAGGGATGACCGATTTATCGGGAAAAACCATATAACCGAGTTCGTCTCTTTTAAGGAAGGCATCCATAACATCATGTTTTGGGATCTTATGCTTTGAAGAGATCATCGAGGAAACTTCACTGTATAGTTCCCTAATATCTTTTATGTCTTCTTCCCATAAGATCATATCTTTGTGCAATAGATGAGATAATTCCATTTTTTCTCCCTTTATGAATAAAGAACGTGAGCGGATCCTAATATCACGTTATTTAAGCAATTTTAATATGACATGCAAACTCTTAAAAGGGCTTTTGACATATGCTGAATTCATTGTAAAAACGCTTTATTTAAAGCTTTAAGATACTTTCTGTCATATCGCTCACCGTCAAATGAATATCTTCCATCAGTTCGTCGCGTTCACCGTGCGTTACGAATTCATCGGGTAAGCTGAAGGAGTGTATCGTTGGTGAATATTCATGATCCTGGAAATGCTGTAAAACGGTATCGCGTAATCCGCCACGAGGACATGCTTCTTCTATCGTGATAAGCACTTTATGGTCTTTAGCGAGAGTATCCAGCATAAGTTTATCGTAAGGCTTAAGAAAGCGAGCGTTGACGAGGGTGGGGGAAAGGTCGTTTTTCTTTAGATTTTCACATACTTTTTTGGCAGGATCCACCATGGCTCCAAACGCCAGTATGGCAATGTCCTTGCCGGATTCCAGTATTTCCCATGATCCTATTTCCGGTATGGTGACCGGAGTACTTAAGTCAACTTGTTCCGTAGATGCACGCGGGTAGCGAATAAATACGGCTTTATCTTTGACTGTATAGGCACATTGAATAAGATTTCTAAGTTCTTCACCGTCCTTGGGGGCACAAACAATGACATTGGGAAGCATACTAAGGAAAGACAGATCAAAAACACCGTGATGGGTTGCGCCGTCCTTGCCGACAAGACCGGCACGATCGAGGCAAAAGATCACAGGCAAGTTCTGTAAAACAACATCATGGATCACTGAATCTACCGCGCGTTGCATAAAGCTGGAGTAAATCGCCACGACAGGCCGCAGACCGCCAATAGCAAGTCCCGAGGCAAATGTTACGGCATGGGCTTCAGCTATCCCGACATCAAAAAACCGGGTCGGAAATTTTTGAGCATATTCCGCCAGTCCCGTTCCATCCGTCATGGCAGCAGTGATCGTCACTACATCCTTGTGTTGTTCTGCCAGCTCAACAATGCTTTTACCAAATATGTTCGTATAAGAAACTTTTAAACTCTTGGTACTTTTTGCAGCTCCGTTGCCGTTTCCCGAGATACCATGATATTTACTGGGATTATCTTCAGCGACTTTAAGTCCTTTGCCTTTTTTGGTGATCACATGAAGCAGAATGGGTTCTTTGCGATCCTTGACCCTTTTTAATGCATGAACAAGATCGGGAATGCTATGGCCGTTTATCGGACCTATATAGCGTAAACCCAATTCATCGAACATGACATTTTTTTCGAACAAGGTCTTGATGGTCTCTTTGAATTTCTGTAGAAATGAACGTAAAAGCTTACGATTTTCGGTTTTTGCCCAAAGATCATCTTTGATCTTATTATAAAAGGGTGTCGTAACGATACGATTAAGATATTTTGGAATACTGCCGACATTCTTTGAAATGGACATTTCATTGTCGTTCAGAATGACCAACATGGGTTTTTTAAGTGTCCCGGCATTGTTCATGCCTTCCCAGGCGAGACCTCCGGTCAACGCACCGTCACCAATGATCGTGACGACCCGGTTATGGAGTTCCAATAAAGATTCTGCAACGCTGACTCCAAGAGCAGCGGAGATCGATGTGGATGCATGTCCGACGCCTACGGTATCATACGGACTTTCACTACGTTTGGGAAAACCGCTTATTCCGCCGTATTGGCGAATGGATTTTAACTCTTCACGTCGTCCGGTCAATACTTTAAATGGGTAAGCCTGATGGCCAACATCCCAAATGATCTTGTCTGCCGGAAGATCGTAGACGTAGAGAAGTGCAATGGTCAGTTCAACAGTCCCAAGCGAAGGAGCTAAATGTCCACCGGTTTCTGACACCACATCAATGATATATTGACGCAATTCATCGGCAAGTTGAGACAGTTCTTGACTGCTCAATTCCTTTATATCCGACGGGCTATTGATTTTTTCTAAAAGGGGTATTTTTGTTGTATTCTTCATAAGTCAATATAATACTAAACTTCCGCAAAAAAACAAAATTTAATCATGTAAATTAAGAGGTAAAAAAACCTGCTGATTGTTCAAAAAACTGTTTGAAAATAAGCACTTAGACATTAATTTCTTCCTTGTAAAAATTAATTAGTAATTTAGCTGTAACAAGTTAATGTCAAAACGAAGTGAGGAGCGTATGCGAAAACGAGAAAGCGCTATTTGTACTGCTGTTGAAAAACACGGTAAAGAGCGCAA
>CAZSGO010000125.1:0-5512 GCA_964606395.1 uncultured bacterium | reverse complement strand
CATGGTTTGGAGATATCCCCCAGCGTAATACCGGTGCTATCGTCGCCGATCGTCCCGGAAAAGTAACCGCTTATGCCAGTCTTGCAATGGAAGATCGTGGCGCGTTGCTCGTTTCAGTCGGAGATAAAGTATATGCAGGTATGGTTGTGGGTGAACGCAATTTACCCCAGGATCTACGTGTTAATATTGTCAGAGAGAAAAAGCTGACCAATATGCGGGCATCAAGTTCTGATACGACTGTAACCCTTCATGCACCCAGGATATTGACATTGGATCAAGCTATAGAGTTCATTTCTGAAGATGAGGTGGTTGAGATCACTCCTAAATCTGTTCGTCTTCGTAAATTCTATCTCGATAATCGCATGGGAAAACAATAAGAGTTTTTTACTGCACCCGATGTAATATTTAATTATATTCATAATAGATGAAACGAATTTGTGCATGGTGTCAGACATCTTTGGGCGAGGTTAGATCCGACCTTCATCATGAACATACAATCACTCATGGTATTTGCAATGCATGTCTGGAAAAAATATTTGCTGAAAGAGATATCGATTTCATTCCCTTTTTAAATTCCCTGTCGGCTCCGGTCGTACTCATTGATGATAACAATACCTACCTCTCCGCCAATTCAAGTGCTTTAAAAATTCTTGAGCGTGAACACCCGCATCTTAATCAGAAGAGAATCGGAGATGTTTTTTCATGTGAGAATGCACATTTAGAAGGTGGTTGCGGCCATACTGTTCGTTGTGGCGGATGCCAGATGCTTCAGCTGATCAATGACACTTATGAAGGGAAAAATACCTTTGACCATGTACCCGTCACTCTTATTGAGAAGCAAGGTGAAACGCGTCATAAGTTAGATCTTGAATTGACCACAGAAAAGATCAATGGTCTTGTTTTAATGCGAATTGACAAACACTCATAAATACAATTCACTATTATTCGTATGAATAATAGAAATCCATATCCCTAAATTCCCATTTGTCATCAACTTTGAGTTTTAAAGTGGAAAAACCGTGCATCTCCATTATTCTTCCGTTTGATTTATCGATAACGTAGTAAACCTCATCAACAAACCAATCAATGAATATGCTCTTGGGGCGCATTATCAGTACGAGACACCCCGGTTTTTCATATTTTGACTCTTCAATCAACTCTACCTTCATGTCAACAAGACGAAGCACTTCGGTGGCAAATATGTAAAAATGAACGGATTTCCCTGCTTTCAGATCATCCAAATGATCCCTAACGGCTTCCTGTTGGGTTGGAGCAAAAACAAGAGGAAATTGAGCATCGCGAGTAACATGTTTACTCTTGTTCTTACCCTTATAATAGATATTTGCATTTTCTCCAACTATCTCACAACTATAGTAATCTTGAGTTTTATAGAATTCCAATGAATTGAAGATCGGACTGTTTTTATAAAGGATCACAATATCTTTAACATATAGCTCATTATCGGGAGTATAGTAAAAATGGCTTAAAATAGTACTGTCATTTGTATGTTCAACAGTATTGGTGTGAGTATATGCAAGTTTTTCGGGTGTAGCTTCGGGGAATATTTTTGCATGAAAAATATCATCTGCATATGCAGTTGCAAAAACAAACAAAACGAATATTATTTTATAAAAGGTCGCTTTTATCATCTAAGTTTGTATCCTAACTGTTAAGTCGATCAAGATTATAGTCCAAGAAGTGCCCCGACCACGGCATCGTTCACCGCTCTTCGAACAGGCGTGACGGATTTCTTATCCTGCGGGTAAACACGGTTTGTCAACAATACGATAAAAATATCTTTATCCTGATCTATCCATGCACATGTTCCGGTATATCCCGTATGGCCGATAGAGCTTTCCGATAACTTATTTCCGGCAGAACTTCTATAGTTATTAACACCCCAAGCATAGGAGCGTGTACCGGCCTGTAGGGTCATAAATGGTTCGATCGTTTCTTCAGATACATATCTGTGTCCCTTATAAGTACCTTTGCCAAGCATCATTTGACAGAATTTAGCGGTTTCGGGACCGGTTGAAAATAATCCTGCATTACCGGAATATCCTTCTAAAGAATAAGCTAACGGATCATGCACTTCGCCTTGTCTGAGAATTTCCGTTCCCGCACTGTCACCAATTGTCGGCATACAGAATTGCTTTAGTTCTTCGCCGGGAGAGAACAGAGTTCTTTCCATCTCCATAGGATCCGTATAAACCTCTTTGTAAAATTCCCACATCGGCATACCTGCAGCAACTTCTACCACTCGCATCAATGTAATAAAATTTAGACAGCTGTATTTATAATCGCCCAGTTCCCGCGCCATTTCTATATTCATGATCGTATCCAAAGTTTCCTGAGAAGACTTGCCGGCTCTGGTATAGGCTGGTAAACCGCTATTATGCAAAAGCAAGTTCTTTACCTTGATCACATCTTTACCATGATTATTGAATTCAGGCAAATAATCGGCCACGGCTTTCTCCGGATCTACCAATCCGGAATCAATGCATTTCATTGCACACATCCCCGTGGCAAATACTTTTGTCAATGATGCCATATCAAACATGGAGTTTAACTCGACGGGACTTGAATTTGTATCATAGGTAAAATGCCCATAGGCTTTTTCATAAATGATCTTTTCTGAATTCCCTACAATAAGAACGGCTCCGGGAAAGACCCTTTCGTTGATAGCGTTTCCAATTATTTCATCAACTGGCTTATACTCTTTTACGGTACACGATGATAAAAACGCTACGATAATGATAAGTCCCAACATGATTTTTTTCATTTTTTTCTCCCGATAATAATGATCTTTCTAAAAATATGCTTTCATGTCAGACCATGTTGCATTTGTTGATACCGGTATATCCTGCCAGTAATAGATCACCCAATAATTTTGATTATTTCTGATTAATTTAATATAGCTGCGCCCATTAAATTCTTTATCGATTCCCTGCCGCGTATGATTTGCAATAATATTGTAATTGATCTGGTATGATATCGTATCTCCTTCATCGCTGTCCGGCACATCATCATTTGTGATCGTTAGCATTAACAATGAATCGGTCGGACAAGAAGCCAATAATTCCTGAAAATACAATTCCTCACTCTGAATATTCCAATCGGGCGGAAACACTACCGCTTTTACAGGAGCCGCAGAAAAATGATATACCTTGCCCGATGTTAAAGAATCCGATAAACATCGTGTATAAATATCCGACTCACGATAAGAGAAAGCATTCTCTAGATTTGAAAACACTAATCCCGGATCTGTCGGAGGAATATAATGATCGACAGATGGCCTTCGCGGGGGTTCCGAGCCTCGCATCAGGCCTTCACATGAAGTTAAAAACACTCCAATGATCAAAGGGATCAATATGTATTTGAACAGTTTCAATTATGCCTTTCTAATTAAAAGGTCATTCCAACTGAGAACATCATCGGACTACCCAAACCATCCTGGTGAAAATATTGGCCATAGCCGATCCTGAATTTTTTCCATTTAATATCTGCACCAACATGGTGTACGCGTTGAAAACTATCATGACTATAACTGATCTCGAAAACAGGGTGAAAATATCTGATACCCCAACGCAGAAATGGATCAATATCAGAATTAATGCCACCTTTTAGTGATACGATAAAGAAATTAAAGATCAGATCTCCGCCGAGATAATAACGGGTGGGTACATTTGTCCCAACTGACCCGAGTGGTGACATCCAGCCGAGATTTTCTACGCCTGCCATCACACGTCCCATAACATTGATCGTCCTGGCGACCTCGGCATCTAAGGATCCGCCCCAGGATGTTGCAAAAAACAAACGTTCCGTTAATAGATTTGCACGCGCTTTTACGCTCCATTTATCATTCAATTCCCAGTTTTTACCTACATAAAGTGCCGTATTATAATAGGAGGTCGTTCCAACAGGTATATCTGTTGGAACTTCGCCACGGATCTCAATATCGTTTGACATCAATCCCTTAAACCCTATATCGTATCCATTAAATTTAACTGATATGGCCGAATAATCTGTAGCCAAATACCAACTGGCATAAGAAAACGTAACTCCATTCTCGGTTTTTACCGGACTTGACGGCATATATCCGTCTTGTGCTATTGAAGGAAGTGTTAAAACAGGTAATCCTTCACCGGCAAAAGCTAAACTTAAAGTAAAAAATATGATAAGAATTTTTTTCATGTCCGTCTCCTAGAAATTAAACAACCAGGTAAATAAATGACTACTGCCTTCTTGCAGCGTCCCGGGTAAAAACGCATAATCCATTCTTGAGGAAATATTTCTCCACAATTTAAAACTTGTCCCCAAACCAAAGGTTGGCGTACCGTTGTTGGCTCCTCCGCGCACATATATGCCATCCCATAAGCGTGCTTCCACACCCGCATGCCAGGTAGGCTCAATGATCTCAGAGTATTTATAAGCTCCCGTAAACAAAACGCGGTCCAGTAGTTTATAACTTATCCCAAAATGAAATGTCGTCGGATAATAATCAACCCTTCTTGTCTGATAATCAACATAAGGTTCCATTGAAGTATCCCATGTTGTTTTTCCGGATATATCCTTCACCACCATAGCCAATACCATATTTTTAACCGGCTTTACGCTGAGGCCGATATCCGCACTAAAACCGCTTGAGCTTGAATTGATAAGCTGGTCCGAAAGAACCTTTCCGGACACACCGACGGACAGCCAGTCAACGATCTGTAGCCCAAAGCCGATAATAAACGCATCTTGTGACCAACTGTACTCGTAAGTATAATCATTTGAGTAATTCCGGCCGTCAATATTATCCACGCCTGCATGGATCCACGAGATCGACATTCCGGCATTTGGCGGCATTTTTACGCCAAAGGAAAGCGTCTGATACGAACGATCCAAGGACAAAAATTGAAAAGAAGAAGAAAATTGTTTTTCTTCCAAACTTGGGATCGAAGCGGGATTACTAAGAGAGATATTGACATCATTATATAGGGCTGTTGTCGCATTTCCCAAGGCTGCTGTTCGTGCATCGGGGGACATGCGTAAATAAGCACCGGCTACACCGCCCGCTTCATCGCCAGCGAACAGAAGGGTTGCCAGACATAATGCCAAGAGTATTTTAATTGATCTATTCATATTTCACCATTAATCCAGTACTATTACTTTTGTCCATGCAACCTGCTTGCCGTCTCCGTCACCCCAGTCATATTCCAACCGGATAAAATAAACACCATTGGCAACCAAATTATTTAAACCGTTTTTACCATTCCAAATGAATTCAACTTTATCTCTATCAACCGTGATATTTTCAACAAGATATTTTACGCGTGTCATGGAATAATCATAAATTTCTATATTCACCCGCCCGGGAGAAGGTAACTTACAATTGATGCGCACATAACCTTCCCCATCCAGTTGATTCATCCGGGAAGGAGAAAATGGATTGGGATATGCGCTTAAAGCCAGGTCTTCTTGAAAATCATTATTGACCCGACGTAAGATCTCCCAGTTTACACCCATA
>CAZSGO010000124.1:3663-5571 GCA_964606395.1 uncultured bacterium | reverse complement strand
CCCATGGTCAACATACCCGTCACATTGGGCGGGGGGATCATCACACAGAAAGAAGGCTTTCCGGATTTTGGTTCGGAGTGAAAATAACCTTGTTTTTCCCAGTGGGTAAACCAGGCATCTTCTACATGTTTCGGATCATAAGTCTTTGAAAGTTCCTTCATTCTGTCTCCATTGGTCGAAGGGTTTAAAATACATCATTAAATTTAAGGGAAAAGACAAGTCAAAACAATGGATAATAGAATATCATAAGGCAAAATATCAACCCGAATATGTCTGTCATCCTGATCCGTCAGTTGACGGAGAAGGTTCTATTCATGATATGGAGTTTTGTAGCATGAATAGATCTTTCGACTTCGTCCTCCAATCGTCGGACTACGCTCAAGATGACAGGCCTTGGTGGTATTATTATTCTTTATTTACAACCCCAAACTCCAACGCGGGGATACAATTTCTTTCCATCTCAAAAACCATTATTATAATCCACATTCTCATTGTATATTTTTTCGTTCCTAATAATTCAAAATGTTGAGGTCATTATGACAAAGTGGGAATATAAGGTCATTGAATTCGACAGCCATGGAATGATGGGCGGCTTGGTTGATTGTGAAAAGATCGAGCTGAAATTAAATGAACTTGGAAAAGACGGTTGGGAATTGGTCTCATCATATCCTACACAACAAGGATATGGATCATCACGCAAGCTAATTTATACCTTAAAACGCGAATCACAGTTCTAAATATGTGGGGAAACATGAAATCTAAGATCGTCATTTTATTATTGTCGCTTGGGCTACTTTTTGCAAATATTTTTGCTCAAAATATGAACGAAGAAGAGGCTCCTGTCATTGATACATCCGTAAAGATCAGCGGTCTTTGGTTTATGGCCTACCGGGGGAATATCCCCAGCGAGGGAGATGACTCTTTTGGACTCAAACGGGGTTATTTGACGTTTAAGAAAAATTTCAACGAAACGTTTTCCATCCGCTATACTCAGGATATTACTATTGATGAAGAGGGCGATGATGCGGGAAATGTGGAATTGCGTTTTAAATATTGCTACCTGAAAATGGATCTTCCTGAATTCCTCTTTTTTAAAGAACCCTGGGTAGAGATCGGATTGGTTCACCAGCCCTGGATCGAGTTCGAACAGAAGATCAATACTTATCGCGTGCAGGGTAAAATGTTCATGGAAAAATACGGTGTAACGTCTTCTGCGGATTTCGGTTTTAATGCCGTGGCGCTTCTTGGTGGGAAGCTGGATGACGAAGCCCGAAAAAAAGTCGATAGTTCACTACCCGGTAAATTTGGTTCCGTTTCTTTTGGCGTATACAATGGCGGCGGCTACCATGCGCCGGAAATGAATAACAATAAAATCGTTGAAGGGCGTCTCACTCTAAGGCCCCTTCCGGGATTTATGCCGGGACTGCAATTCTCTTACGGTTTTTCAGCCGGGGAGGGAAACGACACCTTGAACTCAAAATACAATTACAATGTTGCCATGATCTCGTATGAAACGGCCAAGACGACCTTAACGGCTCAGTATTATAGTGGTTGGGGTATGCATGGCGGAGGAAGCATAGGTAAGCGAAAACATGCGGGATATTCAATCTTTGGCGAAGTTTGCGTTCCTTTTACACCTCTGACCGTTTTTGCAAGATACGACTCCTTCTCAAAAGACATTCCGACTGTCTATACTCTCCCTCCTTATCTTGATGATTATACAAATACGCGAGTATTTATTACCGGCGTTGCTTGGAAGTTCTACAAAAATAATCGTTTGTTGTTTGATATTGAACATTCCAGTGAATCCGGTTGGGTTGATCCTCTATCATCTTCTATACAACCACCCATATCAGAAAAAACAGCCGAACTGGCACTGGAAATTGTCTTCTGACAGAAGTCAGTAGC
>CAZSGO010000124.1:0-3563 GCA_964606395.1 uncultured bacterium | reverse complement strand
TTTTGTCCTATTATATGGTAGAATTCTGTTGACTTCAAATTCCTTCTCTGGCTATATTAACACATGACTGATTTTATTGATCTACATGACTTAAAAATACTTTTTCCGGACAATGCCAGCTCTATGAAATTTCTGGAAAATTTACGCTGGGGTAAAAATCCCAAGTGTCCACACTGCGGGTCCGGGCGGGTCACGTCATTCAAAAAAGACCACCGGCATCATTGTAATGCCTGCAATATTTCATTTTCTGCAACCGTTAATACGGCTTTTCATAATACGCGCATTCCCTTGCATAAATGGTTTGCCGCATTATCTTTGATCTTTAAAAATAATAACAAGGTCTCTGCTCGTAAATTGGCGGCCGAAATAGACGTTAATAAAAACACCGCTTGGCAAATGCTGAATAAATTAAACGATTCTGTGGCAAACACGGGACAAAAAATATCAAACGAACTACAACTCGATACTTTTATCAAGGATGTTGAAAAGACAGTTTCTGTCCCCTTTGATTTATTCAAATCAGTCATTCTGAACATGTTAAGAACTGAAGAAAAGGCGTAAGGAATGCAAAAAAGAATACTTGGGGTTGATGCAGGCTCGGTTACCGTATCGGTCGTTGAAATAGATCTCAACGGTAAATTAATTAACAACATCTATATTCCCCATTTAGGGAAACCGGCTGCTTGCCTGCATGACATATTATCAAAAAAAGACCTTAGCAACATTGTGGGGGTAGCAAGAACCTCCACCGCACCCGATCTTATAAAAAACTCTTCAACATATGATTCCCGTATTGCCATGATCGCGGGAAGCAGGTCAAGATTCCCCTCTTTGAGATCAATTTTACACGTTGGTGGAGAAAAATTCTCTTTGATCCGTTTTGACCGGGACGGTAATTACCGCAGTCTCCGGTCCAATACCTCTTGCGCCGCGGGGACGGGCGGTTTTCTTGATCAACAGGCCAAACGACTGTCATTAAAAGATTCGGCGGAATTGAGTCAAATGGCATTATCGAATACCGGCGAAACACCCAAGATCGCATCACGTTGTTCTGTTTTTGCAAAAACGGATATCATTCATCGTCAGCAAGAGGGCTATTCTCTTGAAGAAATTTGCGATGGTCTTTGTCGCGGTTTAGCGAATAATATTGCCGATACGCTAAATTTAAACGATCCCGACCTATCTCCCATGGTCTTTACGGGGGGTGTGGCGCGCAATCAAGCGGTGGTGAAACATCTGGAAGATCTTTGCCAAACAGAGATCCAAGTCCATGAGCATGCTCATCTTTTCTCAGCTATTGGTGCTGCTATGCTTTTACTTGAAGAAGCTAGTTTTAAAGAAGCGCCCTTTTCCCCAAAGGATATTCTGCCACTCACTCATGAGCAAAAAGATTATTTCTATGACCCCCTTACATTGACCCTGAGCAATTACCCCAATTTTAATGGCTTGGAACATGATGATTTTTCCGTTTCCGGCGGCGGTACTCCTGTTGAAACAGATGTCTATCAACCCCTACAAAAAAATGTCAGTACGGATGTTTACATGGGGATCGATGTTGGATCAACGTCGACAAAAGCTATCATTATAGATGCCAAGAACACGCCGATAGCGGGACTTTATACAAGAACCGCGGGTCGTCCCATTGTTGCCGTACAGGGTATTTTTGAGGCCATTGCTCACATTGCCAAAGAGCATGATCATGCCTTTAATTTTAAATCTGTTGCAACCACGGGTTCCGGAAGGAAATTTATTGGCAAGCTGGTTGGGGCGGATTGTATTATGGATGAAATTTCCGCTCATGCCAGAGCGGCAGTCGAGTTGGATCCCGACATTGACACGATCATCGAGATCGGCGGACAAGACGCCAAATTCACAACACTAAGAAAGGGCGTTGTAACCTTTTCCAAAATGAACACCGTTTGTGCCGCGGGAACGGGGAGCTTTATCGAAGAGCAAGCCCAAAAATTGGGGGTTTCTCTTGCCGAATATTCCGGTCTGGCCGAAGGTGCGCAAGCTCCGCTTGCCAGTGATCGCTGTACGGTTTTTATGGAACGCGACATCAATCATTATCTTAACAAAAATTACACAATCAGTGAAATTCTGGCTACCGTTCTTTTTTCCGTACGAGAAAATTATCTGCAAAAAGTTGCATCGGGCGGAAGTATAGGCAAGCGCGTTTGCTTTCAGGGCGCAACGGCCAAGAACAAAGCGTTAGTGGCCGCCTTTGAACAAAAACTTAAACAGCCGGTATTTGTATCCCGTTACTGCCATTTGACGGGAGCGCTTGGAGCGGCTATCACAGTATCGGAAGAATATAAGGGGAAAAGTTCTTTTAGGGGAATTGATCTCTATAAAGAAAACATTCCGGTAAGAACAGAGATCTGTGAGCTATGCTTAAATCATTGCCGAATTCGTATTGCAAGCGTAATGGATGATGAGGTCGCCTACGGATTTCTGTGTGGTCGAGATTACAACACCAAAAAATATGTAAAAAAAGAAAAGGTCGCTTCTTTGCTAACGGCAAGAAAAAAGGCCTTCCCAACATGGAAGAAAAAAGAGCTCAATGGTTCCGGACCGATTATTGGCATACCGGCCGGACTGCAAATATTCGAAGAACTGCCATTATGGGAATATTTCTTTAACTCTCTGGGAATAAAAACCCTCACCAGCCGGGATGATAAAAACATCCTGGAGTTGGGCAAAAAGCATAGTGGCGCGGAATTTTGTGCGCCGGTCACGGCCTTTCATGGACATGTACAATCTCTGATCGAATATTGCGATATCCTTTTTCTGCCTATTCATCTTGAGGGCAACAAAGATCCCCACAATCAAGAGCGCTTGCGCAAGTATTGCTATTATACTCAATTTTCAAGCAATGTGGCATCGCTGACAAAAGATAATAATGTCCGCATCAAAAGCCTTCGTCCACTGATCGATCACAGACAAAACCCCTTGCTGACAAAAGCGGAATTATACGGGTCGTTACACCGTGCATTTCCGGGACAATTTAATATTTTAGCTATAAATAAGGCATATGATGAAGCATGGGCATTTTATATGCTATCAAAAGAAAATATGCGGTCTCTGTATCATCCTCCAAAAAACGACGAGATCAAAGTTGCATTACTGGGAAGACCGTATACCGTTCTTTCAAACGCAATGAACAAGGGTATTCCCAATTATTTTGCCCAACTGGGCATAGAAACATTTTTTAATGATTCCCTTCCCACCTCAACAAGAGATGGCGATATGGAATTGTTGCTGGATCAATTTCATTGGCATTACCCCTCGGTAATTCTTGAAGCGGCGGATCTTTGCGTTAAAACCCCGGGCCTATATCCCGTATTCATAACATCATTTAAATGTGCGCCCGATTCTTTTGCCCTGGAATATTTTAAGCGCATTATGGATGCCCATGAAAAACCCTATCTAATTTTACAATTGGATGAACATGATTCCAATGTGGGCTATGAGACCCGTATTGAAGCGGGCGTTCGTGCCTTTAGAAATCATCTTCGATCCACCGATACATCTAAATTACCCGAAAAGAAATATGCCATTAC
>CAZSGO010000123.1:0-5584 GCA_964606395.1 uncultured bacterium | reverse complement strand
TAACCGGCGGTCGTTTTAATGCGGAATTTGAAGAGCGTTTAGCCAAAATGTTGGGTTCACGCAGGGTCTTAACCGTAAACTCCGGTTCCTCGGCCAACTTACTGGCTTTTGCAACCTTGACCTCTCCCAAATTGGGAGAACGAGCCTTAAAGCCGGGCGATGAAGTTATTACCGTCGCATCGGGATTTCCCACGACTGTCAATCCTATTTTACAATTTCATTGTGTGCCTGTGCTCATTGATGTAACCGTACCCGGTTATAATGCCAATGTGGCTATTCTTGAAGAAGCGATATCACCCAAGACAAAAGCCATTATGCTGGCACACACCCTGGGCAATCCATTTGATCTGGATGCCGTGATGGCCGTTGCAAAGAAATATGACCTCTGGGTCATCGAAGATAATTGCGATGCCTTAGGAGCCGAATTTAACGGCAAAAAGACCGGTACAGTAGGTGACCTTGGGACCTCATCCTTTTATCCCGCTCATCATATCACCATGGGTGAGGGCGGAGCGGTCATGATCAATAATCCCAAGCTAATACGTATTGCGGAAAGCATGCGCGACTGGGGACGTGATTGCTGGTGCGAGACCGGACATGACAATACCTGTGCAAACCGTTTTGGAGGACAATACGGAAACTTACCCTTTGGTTATGATCATAAGTATGTTTACTCCGAAAAAGGTTTCAACTTTAAAATTACCGATATTCAGGCAGCCATTGGATTAAGCCAAATGGAACGCATGGAACCCTTTGCCGAAAAACGCCGGCACAATCATAAATACTTAACTAATTTGGTGAAGAGCGAATTGGGTGATATGATCATTTGCGATGAAGCGCATCCTAAAGCAATTCCTTCTTGGTTTGGGTGTACGTTCACTCTTCAAGAGAACTTTCCCAAGAACAGACATGCGCTTCTGCAATACCTTGAAGATCATAAAGTCGGCTCTCGCCTGTTGTTCGCCGGCAATATCCTAAAACAGCCCGGTTACCTTGATATGCCACATAGAATAGTTGGCCCCTTAGATAACACCGACCGCGTCATGAATGACACCTTCTGGGTAGGGAGTTGGCCTGGTTTAGAGGAAGAACACCTAGATTATATTGCACAAAAAATGGTCGATTTTGTCAATGAAAATAAATAAATCGTTGAAATGACGAATGGTAAAGACGGAGCAATGCTCCGTCTTTACAAATCCAAGATATACAAAAACGCCCCGAATTTTCGGGGCGTTTCTTTATATCGTTTGATCTATTTTATATGCAACAATTTATCCAGATCATGAAGAGTCGGAGGAAAGGGCGCCGTTTTGTATATGTCAATGGCGTCAATATTTGCTTTAAATGCATTTTTTATTTCTGTAACCCGTTTGGGATATTCCACCTGCCATGTTTGACCCGGGACGAGGTTATGAAGCGGAACACAAATAACAACATAATTTAAAACATAACCTTCTTTCGTCAGATCTATCAATAGAGCATAATCATAATTGGTTTCATAGGCGTTTGCAACGAAATGAAACTCAGGTTCACCGATCGTACGTCGAAGAATTTCTTCGTTATTTTGCCAAAATCCCTGAAGTTTACCTTTTACATTTGCAAGCACCCAAGTCCCGGCTTGAAAACCGGTCCAGCTCCCGGACATCACCCGTTCTGAAGGATAGGCTTTTGGATCTGCTTTCTTAAAGTTACTGCCAAAGGTGCCTAAGCCGACCTCAAGTTCTCTCAATTCGCGTAAATATTGCCAAATTGCTTCAATCACCTTTTCGTCATCTTCTTTGGGGATAAGGACATAACGTTCTATGTAATTTGTGGCATACATATACTCGCCGTTTGGCTTGGTCGGACTCATATAAAGATCTTCAAAAGTGGGACGTAAGATATAGCTTTTATCCGGTGATAGAAAATACGTCTCCTTCATCCCTTTATAGTTTTTATACCAGGTTGTTTTTTTGGTGTGAGGAAGTTCAGTAAAACCCTGTTTTTTTAATTCTGTGAAGGTGTCTTCGCGAGAAATGCCTGTTAAGTCGCGCATATGCGATATTGAATTGTCAGCCATTTTGTTTATTGTTTTTCCCGGTGCATAACAGTAAAAGGTATTCGGGCCCCAATATTGATTCGAACGAGAATAACCCATTTTTTCCGCTCTTGAGAGTTGCTTAGCTTTACCGTTATTGGAAGCCCATAGAGGCGTGCAGATAAAGATCAGTGTCAATAATGCGATAATAAGTCTGTTTTTCATAATATCCTTTTCGTGATTAGATTGCTTCAAAGTGTGAGTAAGATCCGTAATAAAAAGTAAAGACAGTATACAAGTTGGTTTGAATAGAGGGAATTTAATGAATATTACAGTTAATTTCCGTATTCATTCCGATGTGCTATATTCAGCTGGGTTACTCAGACCCGAGTAGTGTATAACGGGTTGATAATATAATGAAATTATACTATTTCCAATCTTAATTAGAATAAACAACCCTTCTGGGGTTGAGTATATGATGAATTGCATTATTTAGGACAAATGTGTCTCACACAACCATATTCGCCTCGCAAACTTCGTCTTCCCCATTTTTCCGATACTGCAGTGGTCGGTGAGATGAAGTCCGCAGAGACTGATCATCCCGGAGATATCAGTGATGGAAACTATCACGAGTCGTTGTGCGATTTTTGCGACGGATTTTATTATATGCAAAAGTGTCTCATCATCGGCATGGCAGAAAAGATTGTAGGGCAGGTCCACAATAGCTGCATCATACTTTTGGCGAATGTCTTTTATATCCGCGTGATGTATGCCGGCCCTATAGTTGAAATGAGAGAGATTTTCTCTCGCCTGACCACAGATCGTTTTATTGATCTCACAGCCCTCAATATGATATCCTGCAAAACATGCTTCTAAGACGATCGTTCCCACACCGCAACAGGCATCGATCAGTTTTTTATCTTTATTGCCCTGTGCCGCAATGTTGACCAAGGCTTTAGCTATCACCGGATCTATTGAGCTGCTGTAGGTGTAAGGTTTTTGTTTATGTTTATGCCAATCCGCATTGTTTTTGGTCAAGGCAGCGAAATACCAATAGCCCTTGTATGAGCAAACAGCATAGGTGGCAACAGGATGATAATATTCGGAATTTCCCTCTATGCAATAGCCGATATCCCTTGATATTTGAAGTCTCTCCGCGTAGCTTGTTTCATCTCCATCCAGAACCAGATATTCTATTTTAAACCCTTCAATGAATAAGTTCTCATTTTTGATCTTATCAATTAACCCGGAATAGTCATCTGAAACCAACATGATATCCAGTCGTTGCCGAATGAAGGCAGAACATGAGGGCTCGATCTTGATATCTGAGAAAAGAATTTTACCCTCAATATTATGGGTAAAAAGATATTTTGCCTCGAATTTGCACAATTCAGCCTCGTGGGGACTGTAATTAAAAACATAGAGGTGATTGGATTTATGCATGATACTTGTTCATAATGTTATCTTAGATCCAAATTTCTTGAAGATCAGTCTAATGATTTATCAGTGTGATTTAGGTGATCTGCTGAGACTTAAGAAAATGCCCTTAGGATCTCTTTTTCTATTTCTTCCGCTATTTTTACGGTATTGCAACCAACTAAGGCATCTACAAAGTATTGTTTCTCAGTACGAATGGCTTCCATGAAGGCGCTTAATTCATCGTTCATGGCATCTGAAAATTCAAAATCGAGAATATGGGCATTTTTCGTGGAACTAAGTTTGCGGTTCATAAGATCCGCTTTATAATCTATACCACTATCACTGCATAGCACTTCGCGACGACGATCTTCCTCAGCCCGCGAAGCAAAAAGAATGGCTTCCGAACCATTGGAAAAATTGATAATCGCCGTTGCCCGGTCGATATTATCGCTGTACAGGATCTCGCCGGTAGCTTGGATCGATTTAATAGGGTAGGGGATAAAATGAGTGATCAGATCAATATCGTGGATCATGAGTTCCTTTATGATCGATACATCAACTCCATAATCCGGAATAAAAGGGCCTTGCCGAAACGCCAATAGTTTTTTTGGAGGATGTGATAATTGTTTTTTAAGCTCTATTAACACGGGGTTGAAGCGTTCTATATGACCAATGCCTACTTGGACGTTCTTTTTTTGAGCCAGATCAGCCAGCTCCAGAGCTTGATCAAGACTTTCGGTAAAAGATTTTTCTACAAAAATGTGTTTTCCCGCTTCGAGAGCTTTTTTAGCTATGGCAAAATGTGAAGAGATCGGCACGACGATGTCCAGAATATCAATTTTATTGATTAATTCATCAAGTGACAGAGATTGGAGACCGGTGCTTTTTGTTACTTTCTCACAAACATTTTTATCAATATCGTTAAACCCGACAAGCTGGACGTCTTCCATTTGCATCCATTTTTCAAGATGTCTTGAGCCGAAGCGGCCTATACCAACGATACCTATTTTTAGGATTGATTTTTCCATATGCACCAATAATAACGAAAAAATAGCTAAGAAAAAAAGAAAGAAAGGAAAATATTATTGGAACTCAAGCTAAGAATTGAACTACATTTATAATTACTTGTTTTTTGACAGCCGGTCAGATAAATTTCGGCGTTGAAAAGAGTTGAACAAAAAGGACAAACATAATGAAGAACAATGTGATGTTAATGATACTGGATGGTTATGGACTACGCCAAGAAACTGATAATAATGCAGTTTTAAATGCAAATACACCATTTTTAGATAAATTATTTAAAGAAGAACCCAACACCGCGTTGGATTGCCATGGAAATGAAGTCGGTCTTCCCGAAGGTGTGATGGGCAATTCGGAAGTGGGACATTTAAATATCGGTGCCGGACGCGTAGTGATGCAAGACCTGGTCCGTATCGACCTAGCGATTAAAGAGGGCACATTTAAAAATATTCCCGAATTTAAGCAAATGATAGAAGAGTCAAGAAAATCGAACAAGCCGGTACATCTGATGGGACTTATGTCCGATGCGGGGGTACATTCCGATTACAGACATTTAATGCAGATCTTGCTTGCCCTTAAGGAAGCCGGTGTAAAAGAAGCATACGTCCACGCTTTAATGGATGGTCGTGACACCCCGCCACAAAGTGGTGCAGCATATCTGGAAAAGCTGAATAAATTCATGGTAGAGAACCAATATGGCAAGATCGCTACAGTTATCGGCCGGTATTACGCCATGGATCGCGATAAACGTTGGGATCGCGTTGAAAGAGCCTATAAGGCTTTAGTACAGGGTGTCGGAACAACAAGTAATGACCCGGTTAAAACTGTCCGGGAGTATTATGAACAGAAGATCACAGATGAATTTATGGAACCCATTATTGTTGGTGATACAGGGCGAATCGAAAAAGGCGACAGCATGCTGGTCTTTAATTATCGGGCGGACCGCGTACGAGAAATATCCATCGCATTAAATGACAGTAGTTTTAATGAATTTAAGACCTTAGACCTTGATCTTAAGTATTATACCTTGACCCAATACCAGGAAAATTTTCCTTATCCGGTTTTGTTCAAGCCTGTACAAATGAATAAGATCTTCGGAGAGGTCGTCAGTCAAGCCGGTATGACCCA
>CAZSGO010000122.1:0-5589 GCA_964606395.1 uncultured bacterium | reverse complement strand
ACTGGTGACTAGTAACTGGTCACAAAGTACACTAAGATAAAAAAGGCTCGAGAGATCGGGCCTTTTTCTATTGTGCGCAGATTTTGAGAGGAGGAGAAGTGGAGAGGTGGAAATGGGGAGATGGGGAGATGGGGAGAAGAGGGAAAGGCACAAAGACCTGCCAGCTCGACCTGACGAAGGAAGGGTGCTGGCTGGTCGAAAAGATGAAAAATGAATAACAACAGAGTCTGACATTGTTCAGGATGACGTCTATATTTGTTTATTTGGATGGAAAATTACACCTTCTTCAACGTTTCCAGCCTTCGCTCCGAAGGTTCGGAGCTTCGGCTGGCAGGCAACACTTCAACGCCCTTGTACCAATCAATAAATTATTTATTCTATTAAAAATAAATGGACGAACACATAGGTTCATCCCTCCTATATATCGACTTATCAACCATCAACTCTCAACTCTCAACTCTCAACTCTCAACTCTCAACTCTCAACTCTCAACTATTAGCGCCATCACCACATCCCCAACATTCGTTCCGGAATATCCTGTCGTTATCAAAGATCCGCATTGTTTATGAAAATGATAGGAGTCGTGTTTTAGGAGGTATCCCTGAATTGATAGCCCAAGGGAATTAGCAGCTTTAAATGTGTCAGGATCAACTATTGCACCTGCCGCGCCACCTATGCCGTCCATACCGTCGGAACCGGCTGAAAGAAGTGTAACTCCATGCAGATCATGAAACTTTTCCAGGACAGATAAAGCCAATTCCTGAGATCTGCCGCCCTTGCCTGACGGTTTGTCGATCGTTACGGTGGTCTCGCCGCCAAAGAGCATACAGGTTGGTTTTGGACCGGAATAAAACTTCAGCATATCAGCGATCATTTTCCCTGCATGTTCAGCTTCACCAAACAAGCTTTCAGGAAAGCTTAAGGGGCGGATACTTTCGTCAAAACAAACCAATTCAGCGGCTTCCAGCAGATCCATATTGCTCCCGATCAAATAATGAGGAATATGATCAACTTTTCCGGTCGTATCATAGGCTTTGAAGATATCGATCATATACGCCGGGAGTAATGAAGCCAGCTTGTATTTTAAAATTAGAGCATGAATTAAGTCAGGATCTGCTTGAGTCCTGTAAAAAGGACCCGATCCAATGGTTGATAGATCGTTGCCCATCACATCGGAGAGGACAAAAACATAGCATTTGGCTCTGCATATGTCGCCTAATTTACCGGCTTTGATCTTAGATAAAGCTCCACGTAACACATTGATCTCGTTGATGTTCATGCCACAAGAAAGAAAAGTTGACGTAGCCTTTTGGAGATCATCCAATGAAACACCGGATTCGGGATACTCAAGGAGTGAAGAAGAGCCGCCGGAAAGAAAATAGATCAGGGTATCCTGTTCTGTCAGCGAGCCAATAAACTCATACATTCTTTTCCCGGCTTCAAGGCTTTGGGTGTTCGGAATGGGATGACTGCCCTCTAAGACGGTGAACGGAGCTTCAGGAGCTTCTGAGGGCGCAATAAACAGTGATCCATCGGCTTTTTGGGATAAATAGGGAAGAAAAGCCTGTCCCATGGAAAGAGAAGCTTTACCGGATCCGGCCAGGATCAATTTCCCGGGAGTATTAAGATCTATAAAAGTATTTTTAAAGTAGAGCGAATTATCAAACACATGTAAATATTTTTCATAAAGAGCATCCGGTTGAACCGCTTGAATGATCTTATGATAAGCTTTGACTAAGAATTCTTTTTCTTTAGAAGGCATATCAGCCTCACGATCAATAGTAAAAGGGTCCCGGTTGCAATAATGATGGGGCCGGTGGGGAGATTTGTATAATAAGCTATAAAAAATCCACTGATAAAGATGACCAGTGAAACTATAACGGACATCAGGATTATCATGGGCAATCTTTTGAAGAGTGGAAGAACGATAAGCGGTGGAATGGTCAGCAGAGCCAATACAAGAATAATACCCACTGAGCGGATCATCAGAACAACTGCAATTGCAATAAAAATGTAGAACACAAAGCGGTAAAGCCTGACCCTGATGCCATGAAGTGCGGCAAATTCTTTATCAAAAAGATAAACGATCATCGGTTTATAAAAAAGAAACAGAAAAACCAACAAAATGATATTATAGATTGCGATATTGAGTATATCAGCCGGTGTGACCGTTAAAATATCTCCAAACAAATAGGTCAGGAGATTGGGTGCGTAACCCGGAGTGATCGTTATGAAAATAATTCCGATCGACATGCCGAATGCCCAGAGAACACCAATTAGCGCGTTATGGGTTTGTAATTGTTTTTCATTGCTTAGTCCTATAAAACTACCGGAAGCCAACGCAATGCTGAAAGCACCTAAGATCGGGTTCAGTCCGAGGAAATAAAATAATCCCAAACCACCAAAAGAAGCGTGAGCTATACCTCCGATTAGAAAGGTATCGCGTTTTATAACGATCAGCGAGCCGATGATCCCGGCAGTAATACTTAATAGAACACCCGCTATTAATGCGTTTTGGACAAATTCATATTGTAGGATATTCATTTGTGCTCCTTCAGGACGCGGTGGGGGAGTCCGTGGCCGATCAATTCGATCGGGCAACCGTAAACATTTTCCAAAGCTCCTTCAATATGCTCATCCCGACCATGATAATACAATGTTCGGTTGATACAGGCAATATTCTTAACCTGATCATCAACGGCAGACGTGTCGTGAGTGATCATAACTAGTGCGATCTTTTCGTTGAGCTTCTTTAATATTTCAGAGAGATTAACGCGGGATTCCGAATCAATGAACGTTGTCGGTTCATCTAGAAATAGAATTTTAGGATCTTGTATCAAGGCGCGTGCAAGAAGGGCACGTTGTAATTGACCGCCGGATATTTCTGAAATTAGTGAATAGGCAATTTTATTTAAAGAAAATGCTTCAAGCTGTTTTTCGATCAGGTGTTTTTTATCATGATTGCGTCTTTTTAAAGGATGATATTCGCCAATAAGCCCTGTCTCAATAAAATCGTACACCTGTAATGGCATGAGCCTGTCAAAGGTTGTGAATTGGGGGACGTATCCAAATTCCGGTTGCGAAATGCCATGATAAACTATCTTACCTTTTTGCGGTTTCAATAGACCCAGCATACATTTCAACAAAGTGGTCTTTCCACCACCGTTCGGCCCCATGATCACAAGATAATCGCGTTCGTATAAAGGCAGCGTGATATCGCTGAGTATCTCTTGCTTCCCATCAAATGAGAAGTGAAGGTGCTCTATTTCCAATAGCGGCTTTTGGTTCATATATCCTCGATCGACTTGAAGTAAAAAACCCGGCTTGAGTGCCGGGCTTTCTACTATTTATCCGGGATTCCGGCAGGAATAAAGCCTGACCGGAAAACCTATTTTTTCTTGTTTTTTTCTTCTTTTTCTTTGAAACGATGTTCCCATGCAATCAGAATGGGAGCAGCAACAAACATAGAAGAGTAAGTACCAACGATCACACCAACTACCATGGCAATTGAGAAACCGAAAAGTACTTGTCCACCAAAAACGGCCAGGATCATTACAACGACAAATGTTGTCAATGATGTAATGATCGTTCTTGATAATGATTGATTGATACTGATGTTGATCACTTCCAATAAAGGCTTGCCTTTGTGTATCTTGATATTCTCACGAATACGGTCATAAACTACAATCGTATCATTAAGAGAATAACCCACAATGGTCAGGAAAGCGGCCAATACCGGTAAGGAGAATTCCCATTGGAAGAATGAGAAAAATGCCAGAGTGATGAGAACATCATGGATCAAAGCGACAACAGCACCGATGGCGAATTTAAATTCAAAGCGAACGGTAATGTAGATCAAGATCAAAAGAAGCGCTATACCAACGGCCTGTAAGGAATTATTGCGCATTTCAAAGCCCATTTTAGGACCGACTTTATCGATCTGTAAGATCGTATAATCAATCCCGCTAAGAGCTTCCTTGAGAAGATCATCTGAGTTCTCAACTTCGTTGGCGTTAATGGTGATCATGTATTCATTTGTACCTGAACTTTTGATCTCAGGATTCCCAAGATTCTTTTCAGTGAACAAAGAACGTAGTTCTTCAGCAGTGATGCTTTGTTTGAATACGATCTGCATCTTTGCACCACCGGCAAAATCTACACCGTAGTTCAACCCCTGAAAAACAAGGGAAACAATACCTGCGAGAATGATCACGATTGAAACGATAAACGCGATCTTGCGTTTACCGGCTATATTAAAATTTGGATTTTTAAAAAATTGTAGCACGGTCGCCTCCTATATACTGAGCTTGTTTAAAGGTTTTTTACCGTGTGTGAACGATGTAAAGATCGTCCGTGAGATAAAGTAACCTGAAACAAAGTTAAAGATAATACCCCAGAACAAGGTGACTGCAAATCCACGGATAGGACCTGAACCGTACTGCCATAATACCAATGCGGTGATCAGGGTTGTCAGGTTTGCATCAAGAATGGTAATAAATGCTCTTGAGTAACCATTGTCCACGGCAGATCGAATGGTCTTGCCTTTAAGGAATTCTTCACGAATACGCTCAAAAATGAGTACGTTCGCATCTACCGCCATACCCATGGTCAATACAAGTCCAGCAATACCGGGCAGGGTCAATGTGGCTCGTAATGAAGCGAGGATCGAAAGAACAAAGAATATGTTCAGGACTAAGGTTGCAATGGCAATGGTACCGGCGCCACGGTAATATATAATAATGAACAGGGCTACCAGAGCAAGGCCGATCAACATAGATCGGATACCGCGTTCAATAGAGTCGGCACCTAAGGATGCACCCACGGTACGTTCTTCGATAATGTCTATAGGGGCAGGAAGTGCACCGGCTTTAAGAACGATCTCAATATCCTGTGCTTCCTGTAAATTAGCAAAACCTTCAACAACGGTACGGCCGTTGGGGATCTTATTCTGGATCCGGGGAGCCATTTGAACTTTATTGTCCAAAACAATGGCCAAACGTTTATCAACATTGGCGCCGGTTAGGCGTGCCCATGTTTTCGTTCCTTCGGCATTCATGCGAACATTTACGATCGGCTGGCCCATTTTTTCGCTTGATACACTGCCAAGTTCAGCTTTTGCTTCTTTAACTGCCTCACCGGTCATGCCGGCTTCACGATTAACAAAGAACAGGGAGTAGTATTTAGCTTTCCCGCCATCGTTGGTCTGAACCTCTTTCGAATGTCCCGAAAAAAGGATACGAAGATCATTGGGCAGGATCCGTTTAACCTCAGGGTCGTTGAGTATCTTATTTACCGCATAGTAATTTTCAACGGGAACTCCAATATCCCAACCAAGATTTCTTAGAAGGGCGCTGAAAGGCTTATCGGCTGCAAGATTTTCATCAACCAGGACTGAAGAGTCCGCTGAATTTGTGTTTTCTTCGGTAATACCAAGAAGCTCACTGACTGAGATCTCTTTATCACTGCTGGTTGTATTTGAAACAACAGCTGTGTCCAGTTGCGAGATCTCTTCGGGGTTGATACGTTTAACTGCAGCATCAATTCTATTAATAATGTCTTGTGTGTATTCAGCGTCTTTTAGAAGAACAA
>CAZSGO010000121.1:0-5636 GCA_964606395.1 uncultured bacterium | reverse complement strand
CGAACAGGCTACGCTTCGGTCGAGATGACAGTCTAAGTGATATTTTAAAGTTTTTCAACGTTTTTCAACACTTCAACACTTCAACTTTTCAACTCTTTAGCTATTATTTTTTTCGCTTCTTCTACGATATCAGAGAGATTCGGTTCCTGTTTATAAGCTATCCAATGATCGGGCGAATATTTCCTAAACCAAGTCATTTGACGTTTGGCAAAACGCCGGGTATTTTTTTGAATTTCCGATATGGCTTTATCTTTATCAATTTCCTTATTTAAAAAAGAAATGATCTCTTTATATCCCACCGTATTCAATGCATTCAGTTCGGGTAAATATCCATTATCAAGAAGTGTTTTAACTTCGTCTATTAAGCCGTCTTCGATCATATCCAGCACTCGACGATTAATACGGTCATACAAAAGCTTACGCTCGGGGTTCAGACCTATCATCAGCTGTTCCCAGGGAAATTCATCACCCTGCTCTTCAAACACCTCACCGGGTTTTTTGCCCGTCATCTCCCATATTTCCAAAGCCCGGCAAACCCGTTTGGGATTTTGTCCATCAATAGTGTGTGCGTAGTCGGGATCGATCTTTTCCAATTCTGCATATAATGCGGGCCAGCCTTTTGCCGTTGCTTTGACCTGTATTGCATTTCGAATGTCCTGATCGGTAGTCAAAGTATTTGATATCATCCCCCGAACAGCCTGAACATACAATCCGGATCCGCCGCACACAATAATGTGTTTGCCATTTTTTATACTTTTGTCAATGATCTTTCTGGCCTCTATACCAAATTCTCCCGCAGAGAATTTTTCATCGGGATCACGTTCATTAATAAAGTAATGCTTTACACGTGATAGATCTTCAGCGGATGGCGTAGCCGTTCCAATATCCATATTGCGATAGATCTGTCGACTATCTGCAGAAATGATCTCAGCATTTAAATACTCAGCCAATTCTAAAGACAATGCTGTCTTTCCGCTGGCTGTGGGGCCAACAATAAACAAACAAAATGGTGTATATTTATCAGAGTTCATGAAATAAAAGTGAAAAATCGAAATTGATCACAGAGTGCGTCAATGCACCTACAGATACTACATCAATTCCGGTTTGCGCAATATCCGATATCGTATTTAAATTGACATCACCTGAGGCTTCAAGAAGAATATTGCCGTGATCTGTCGATACGGCCGCTCTTAGATCATCAAGGGTAAAATGATCCAACATGATCATTTTGACAGGATAGTGGATCGCTTTTTTGTATTCGTCAAGATCCGTGACTTCAATTTCAATGTCCAGGTTTCGTGGTTTGGCATATTCCAGTGCCGCTTCCAATGCTTTCTCAAGTCCACCCGCCCAACGGATATGATTCTCTTTGATCAGGATCATATCATAAAGCGCATAACGATGATTGTACCCGCCGCCGCAGGTAACGGCATATTTATCCAAAATACGCAGATTGGGCATGGTCTTACGGGTATCGAGAATGCGGCATTTCGTTCCCTTTGCTTTTTCAACAAAGGCTGCGGTCATCGTGGCAATACCGGACATTCTTCCAATTATATTCAAGGCGGTTCTCTCAGCGGTAAGTATGGAGCGACCTTCCCCTTTTATCGAGAGGATCACATCTCCAGTTTTAAGTTTATCGCCGTCTTGTTTAAATATCTCAATATTCAAGTTCTTATCGTAAAGCTCAAAGACTCTCTTGGCTACTTCAACACCACCAAGGATCCCGTTTTGTTTACTTACGATCTTGGCTTCGGCCTGTAATTCAACTTGCATGGCAAGAGACGTGACATCACCGGTGCCAATGTCTTCGATCAAGGCATTTCTAATAATGATGTCTACATTATCCCAGTCGTGTAGCTTTTTCATTTCTAACCTGAGTTATTTTTTTATCACAAGCTTGTCGTGACATTTACCGGTTGCGGTATAACTTTTATAAACTAAAGAATCTTTACTAAAATCAATTGTCTGAAAATACTGTTGTCCTTCTTCGCCTTTTGTAACATATAGGCTGTCAAACTTTGATTTGATAGGATACTGTTTTGCTCCCGAAACAGAGATCACATAATTAACCCCTTTTGAAGGATCGTCCATGATCTCACCTTGTTTGAGCGGATAAGTTCTTGTGTAGGCGTGATCATGCCCCTGTAAGACAAGCTGAACTCCGTATTTTTCAAAAAGCGGCATAAAAAGGGCCCGGTAATTCGGGTAATCACGTTCCCACCCGCAGGGATAAAAGCCCTGATGGATCCCTACAACAGTCCAATGGTTTTTGTTCTTTTTTAGTACTTTTTTCAACCATTCGGATTGTTCTTCAAGTCGTTCATTACCGTTGAGAATAATAAAACGCACGCCCTGGTAATCCACATAGTAACAGGTTTCTTCTAAACCTTCCGGACCATTTTCCGGTTGGGTTACATGAGGGCGCCACGTTGCGGGTAAGGTATCCCGTTTGTTGCGATATGCCCATAGGTAAGCATGGTTTCCTGTTGCCATGATATGAGGATAATTTGCAAATATATTTTGACCACCTTCAAAATAAGCGTCCCATTGCCAGTCTTCGTATGGGTAATCAACCAAATCACCGGCAACATACCACAATGCGGCATCGGGAGCCGTTTTGATCGCTTGATCATAAAGTCTTGGCAAGTATGTTTTGTAACCCCATTGCGGATCTCCAAGATAGATCATTGAAAAATCATATTTGCCTTTTTTTTCTGCAGTTGTAAAAGTATACCAGGGCGACCAACTCTTCCCATCTCCAACACGGTAAGCGTAGTTGGTATGAGCTTTGAGATCTTGCATTATAGCCGAGCAGGCGTATTGAGCGACTTCTTTGGTCGTGTCGGTATATACGATCTTCGGTATTACAATAAGTGTATCACCACGTCTATGCATTTTTACATCATCGGCATTTTCCAAATAATGCACATAGGCCGTATCCACTTCCTCATAGAAGCGAAAAGTAACTGCCATGGAATTATCCGGTGTTTCCGTCAAATTCAAAATGATTCTTTTTGGTTCTCCTGCCTGTAATGCAACAAGCAGGATCACCAGTAATATTGTTATTTTTTTCATGATCATCCGTATTTCTATTTAATGAGGAGCATCTTTTTAGTATTTACCCAATTACCCGCCTGAATTCTATAAAAATATACACCCGTAGAAAGTTTATCCGCTAAAAATTCCACATGATACGACCCGGCATTCTGATAGCCCTGTATCAAGGTAGCCACTTTGTTTCCGGTGATATCATAAACCGATAAATTAACTTGAGCGGCTTCCGGGATTTCATAGGAGATCTTTGTTACAGGATTAAAAGGATTCGGATAATTTTGATGCAAACGGTATTCCATTGGAAGCATGTCGTTTGAATTATCACCAATCGCAGTCCATGTGGGATAAATTACGCGTATACGATCAACAAATAAAGAACCCGTTGTGGCGGCATCGTCAATTCTTAAGCGAATACCGGTTATTTTCATGGGGTACAATTGTTCACCATCAGCCGGTAACATGTTTTCCATATCAAGATATTGTGTGCGATACGCATCATTATATCTCAAAGATGATGCTGATTTAACGCTATACTCCACACCTCTCGCATCTTCAAGAACAATATATATCCAATGTTTAATACTATCAGATAGCACATCAACCAGAATATCGGAAGGAACACCATATAAATTCATGGGAGCTGTTTCCAGATAGATATTTCCATCCTCATCTCCTGTCCGGGAGTAATTGACCTGAAAAGCTTTTGTTCCGGTCGCGGTGGTTCTGTCTGTAAGAACCAGGCCGGTTCCACTCATATTAATGTATGCATCTCCGCTAACGGTCCAACCTTCTATACTTTCAATTTCATTAATGACAACTTCGCCTTCGCCGATCTCAACATTTACATCCGCTGTGTCCGTTTGAGTTCCGTAGTGAACGATCACTTTTGTATTGCCCGTGCTTTTTCCAATAACGCGTCCGGATTCATCTATGGAGGCAATATTGGGGTCTAAGACAGTAAATTCAAAAGTATTGTTATCGTAGGCTCTCGTACCGCCCGATTCATTGGTAGCCGAGACTTGAAATTCTACGGAATTGACCGAATCCACGGTAACGGTTTCGGGATAAATGCTCAATTCATACAATTCAATAACATGAATTAGAACAGAATCTATGTCACCATTATAATCGGCAGTTAAATATGTATCACCGTCCAACACATTTGCGGTAAAAGTATTTTCGGAAAATGAACCCAGATCAGTATCAAATGACACATCTATCGAATCCCAGGATCCGAGTCCGACTGGATTATAATTTTCATCCCATCCGGTAAGATTTGTACTAATGGAATGATTTTTAAATACGGCCAGACTATCTTGAATGAACTGAATATGGGTTAGATCACCAACGGGAGCACTGGATACACAGATTAAACCGTTAGCTACACGACGTTCGCTGCCATCGGAAGGACTGTTCATGATCGAATTTCGAACCGTCATCGATGAAGAACCGCCGCCATCTAAATTCATAGCATGAGCAATACCGATCTCTTTCATAAAATCAGCCATTTCATATAAGTTCATTCCAATACTAAAGCCTTGCTGACGGCCATCGACAACAACAAAATAAACTTTAGTTGTATCCTGGTCAAATCCAATGGCAGTTCTTGGATGTCGGTCTGAACAAAAACTTGAACCGATACCTTCAAGCGGATAAGATGAAGCAACAACATCAAGACCATTCTGAAGCATTCTTGGGCCACCGCCAACAACCTGTTTTAAGGCTGTAAGATTATGTAGGAGTCCCTGTACTACTTTTACCGTATCTCCTACCTGACAATTTGTATTTAAAAAAGGGATGGCCGTACCATGACCCGAAATAACGCATTTTCCATCAGGAATAGACATATTCCCAACATAAGATTCTGTCGCTTCTATTATACAGCGCACCGTATCATTGATCACCCAATCATCGATCGGTTGAGCCAAACATTCAAAACCGAAATTATTGGTATTCGTTGAGCTCCCGATAAAACTGTTATATATAACCAGATTATTTTCACCGCGTGTTCCATTGACCGAGTTTAAATTTACAGAAGACCATTGTCCCAATGTATCTTTGGCAAATAGAGAACCTGTAAATTGAGAATTTGTAATATTAAGCTTTTTAGATTCATTTACGGAAAATGCGGAACGAATATTATTTCCGGTTTTAACGAACTCTCCGTTAACGGCATGAACACTGATAGGTTCACCATTGGAAGTATTGTAAAAATCACCATTGATAGCACTAAGCACATAGTGACCGGCACTATTTTTTCGTTTACTCATACTATTCGGTCCTTCAAATGAATATAAATAATCATTTGCTTTAACCGATTCTATATTGATATAAGGGTTTGTCATATCCATTTCGACGACATACAGAACCCATGGTCGGGGATGTGTATATTCGCTATAATATGTTCCAGGTCCGATTTGGTATGATTTTGTTTTTAAAAATCCATCTTGTCCAAAGAGAGACAGAACCAAAAGCGATAATGCTAATATTCTGATAACACGTTTCATAGCTACCTCATTTATTATTTAAATTAACACGACTAAATTTAACATATTTGAATTAATTTCAAATAATTGATT
>CAZSGO010000120.1:0-5705 GCA_964606395.1 uncultured bacterium | reverse complement strand
TTTTTCCATATTTTTCAACGATCTTTTGGTCAAGATCTATCAAATCATAATTCAGGATCGAAGATAACTCTTTAGCAACTGCCGACTTTCCGGATCCCATCATACCAATAAGAAAAATATGTTTTTTTAATTCTTTCACGCGTTTAAATATCTTTCTTTTATTTCAGCCCAACGATCTGCACCATATCGTGCAAGTATGGCATTTAGAATAGGTCGGGCAACAAGATTTTCCGCAACAACTGCAGCAGCGGGAAGCGCGCAGGTATCGCTGCGTTCTTTATGAGCATCGACTTTTTCCAGACTATTTATATTAAAGCTTTCCAAAGCGCTTGTAAGTGTGGGGATAGGTTTCATGACAGCATTTATTATAAGCGGCTGACCATTGCTCATGCCGCCTTCCAATCCACCGGCATGATTAGAGGTCCTCAATACCTCGTTATCTTCAATTTTAAAAGCATCATGATACTGGGATCCCGGTTTGTCTGCGGCTTCAAAACCGTCACCGAAAGCGACCCCTTTGATCGCTTGTAAGCCCATGATCTCGGCTGCAAGAGCCGTACTCAATTTATCATCCCAATGAACATAAGAGCCCAAGCCAATGGGTAAACCGAAAACAACAATTTGAAAGATCCCGCCAATAGAATCTCCGGCCGCTTTGATCTTGTCTATCTCTTTTCTCATGGCCTTTGCTTTTTGCGGATCAATACAGCGAACATCGGACGAATCGACTTTTTTAAGCACTGTTTCACTCACGTCTGAAGCAGATACTTTAATTTCTCCAAGCTGAGTAATATGAGAATAGATATTTATGCCCAGTTCTTCTAAAAATTGACGGCAAATGGCACCGGGTAATATTCTTGCTGACGTTTCTCGTGCAGAGGCTCGTTCCAAAACATTACGGATATCGTCAAAACCGTATTTTTTAATGCCCGGATAATCGGCATGCCCGGGTCGCGGTATTTCAACTTTTTCGGAGACATCGGATTCGATCGGATCCATTTTATATTGCCAATTTTTAAAATCTTTATTTTGCACCATCATGGTCACAGGTGATGCAAGCGTCATACCGTTACGTAAACCGCTAAGCACAGCAACTTTATCTTGTTCAATCTTCATTCTGCCGCCTCGTCCGTATCCCTGTTGACGACGCCAAAGCTGGTAATTCACTTGTTCAATATTGATTTGAAATCCGGCAGGCAGGCCTTTGACCATACACGTCATGGCAGGTCCGTGGCTTTCACCACCGGTCATATATGTAATACTCTCGTTCATATTTACTCCAAATCGTATGTTACATTTAAGATAATGTATTTATTTGCGCAATGGAATGAATTATTGAATTCACGTCTACCGCAGTATTATATTCATCACCAAACCAAATTTTTTGAGCTTCTATGGCTTGATATATCAACATTTTTAAACCATTCAATGTAGAAACTCCCTGCTCTTTTGCTTTTAATTCAAGATGCGTCGGATAGGGTGTATAATTAAGGTCAAAGAGGTAATCTCTTATATTAAGGTCTATAAAGTTTTCTGGGATCTCCGGGATCTTGGCTCCTCCTATGGGAGTGCAGTTGATCCACAAACGCGGCATCTCCGGTAAAAGATCAAAAACGTTAATATTAAGTGTGGATCTCATTGAATGTATAAATTCATCACGCTCCGATCTAAGCTCTCCACCCTGTACCGTTATAGCCTTGAACCCAAGTTTTTCAAGTCCAAATGCAACCGCCCTGGCAACGCCTCCATACCCTATAATGACGGGATGATAGGAAATATAATCCGGAATATTTTCTTTGATGGAACGGATAAAGCCCAGATAATCCGTATTATAACCTTTCCACAAGCCATTGCGGATATCGACCGTATTCACGGCACCTATCTTTTTGGCAATAGGATCAAGCGCTTTACAATGATCCATAATAGCTTGTTTATGCGGAATGGTAACATTAAAGCCGGAAAGATCTGAAAACAACATTGGGATTTCTTTATCCAAATTTTCCGGAGCCAGATCAATAATAGTGTAATCGATCGGGGATTGACTGATCAACTCGTGGATGATCGGACTTAAAGAGTAAGCTATGTTGTATCCAAGTAATGCGAATTTCATTTTTTACTTATTCTATCTAAAATATTATAAAAATTCGGGTAAGATATATCCACTGTTGACCAACCACTGACATAAACGGGATTCTCACTGATCAACCCGGCAATTGATGCTGTCATGGCAATACGATGATCGCCGTGTGCATCCACTTCCCCGCCTTTTAGTTTGATACCGCCCCGTATATTCATGCCATCATCAAATTCTTCCACTTCCGCGCCAATATTTCTAAGCATCGCTACAGTCGAAGAGATGCGATCACTTTCTTTGTATCTCAATTCCTTTGCACCTCGAATGGTCGTAAGACCTTTTGCTTGTGTTGCTATCAGGGCAAGAAGCGGCAATTCGTCGATCAAACCGGGGACCTGTTTGGCACGAATGTCAAATTGACGTAATTTGGAAGAACGAACTATCACATCACCCATGGGTTCTAAATTTTTATCGTTGGCGATCATATCTATATCAGCACCGCATGCTTTTAACACAGAGATAAATGCCGTGCGGGTAGGGTTCATGGACATTTTTCTTAAAAACAATCGGCTTGACGGCAAGAGCAGTCCCGCTGCAACCCAATATGCGGCAGATGAGGGATCTCCCGGAACCGAATAATTAAATCCGGGGATCGAACGTCTTAGTGTATGGACCGAAATAATATTTTTATTTTGAAAAACGGGAATGTGAAACATTTTCATCATTCTTTCGGTATGGTCTCGGCTTTTAACGGTTTCTTCCACAAAAGTTTTACCCTGAGCGGATAAACCCGCAAACAACACGCAGGATTTAACTTGTGCGCTGGCAACCGGTAATTGATATTGTATCCCGTTCAACAGCTTACCGTTGATCTTCATGGGCAAGTGCCCGTCAACCGAGCTAATATCGGCACCCATTTTCTCTAGCGGTTCAATAACTCGTTTCATTGGTCGCATAGAAAGAGAATCATCGCCTGTCATGGTAATATTGAGATTTTCACGCCCGGCGAGTAAACCCGACATTAAGCGAACCGTTGTTCCTGAATTTCCGCAATTTAGCACACCATTTTGCGGTTGAGTCCAGCCATTGATACCTGGACTGTCCACATCGACCGTAAATTTACCTAATTGAAAGTTTACACCCAATTTTTGCAAGCAAGCAATGGTTGAAAGAGCGTCAGCGCCAATGTTCAAATGTTTGATCTTAGAAACACCTTTTGCAATTGCAGCAAACATTAAAGCGCGATGACTCATTGATTTATCACCCGGCAGGGTTATTTGACCGCGAACTGAGTCTACCGGTTCTATAATTTTAATATTGTGGTCGGGCATATTCATTTTAAGGTTTAAGGTTTAAGGTTCACCGATTACTCTTTGATCACTGTTACAAAATCGGTCACATTATACTCTAGGTCTTGGATGCTTTTATCGATCAATTTAAGGCCGTAGAGGTTTTTACAAGTTTGAGAGGCAATAATATATGCATCTTGAGGTAATTTCCCTTCAGAAAGCATTCTGGCAGAAAGGGCCGTATCTTCTTCTTCAACAAGTAAAACATCCGGATAACGTTTTTGGAGGTAGCTTTTGCATTGACGTAAAGCTTGAGGATGCGAATGGATTGAACAAGGTTTTTCTCCATTAAAATCTTTTCGTCCCATTAAACATTGATTAACGATAAACGGAAAAAAACCTGTGATCTTGCAACTATGCTGCGCCAATCCTTGAACCGTTTCAAGCACCATACCGCCCACCGCATTCTGGATCGGCATTAATCCGACTTGAATAAACCCAAAATTCAACGCATCATATACGCGTTCCGCTGTTGTCAGGCACACGATCTCGCCGTTAGCTATACGATTATTTTTAAGCCAGCGTTGTCCGGCCTCTTGAGAAAAACTACCTTCATCCCCCATAACACCCAGGCTAAAGGGTCCCGAATATTGCATGTTTTCTTTTCGAATATTGTCTGATACATCATGAGTGGCTTTTAAAAATTCTTTGAACATGTTTACGGACTGAGGATTGTAGAGCAACATATCTCGAAACAACTGAGAGGTATCGTTATCGCAAAAACGCTCAACATCCCGAAGCATATTATAGCCTTTTGTCGGGGTATTGGTATTGGGGAGGTCCATCCGCTTCAGGACATTCCCCACGAAGTGAGTGACACCCTGGGAGTAGGCAATGCTTCTATCATGTTCCGCCGAGGAAATGATCTTTGTAAAAAAGCGCCATGACGCAAATACTTCTGACCATAATGGAGCCAGCTCGGGATATTGATCCGAGGGTGTAATGATCATAAGATTATGTTGATTTGGCGCATAGGAATCGGGACCAAACAGAGGATGCACACCCAGATGCTTGATATTGGGAATATGAGTATCCATCCATTCAATGGGCATGGATTTTACAGATGCCATATCAATGACCGTGGATCCGGAAGCAAAATGTGAGGCATTTTCTTTGATAAAAGATTCCATGACGGAAATGGGAATACATAAAAATACAACATCTTGTTTCAAAGCGGTTTTTAAATTGACAAAACGTATGTTTTTCTTTTCATCGGGAAATACGTCCGTATTATTTTCATAAACCAATACCGGTCCGTATTCAGATAGAATATCTACCCATAATTTTCCAAATCTGCCATATCCAATAACAGAAAATGTTTTATCTTTATTATTAATTTTTTGCAATGGTCTTTCCTAACGCACCGGCTATTATTTTGATTTCTTTCATTAAGTCATTGAATTGTTTGGGATACAATGATTGTGCACCGTCGGACAATGCTTCATCAGGATTATCATGTACCTCGACCATAATACCATCAGCACCGGCAGCAATGGCTGCTCTTGCCATAGGAATGACCAGGTCACGCTGACCCATAGGGTGGCTTGGATCTACAATGATCGGTAAGTGAGATTTTTTCTTGATCACCGGTACGGAAGAAAGGTCCAGGGTAAAACGGGTTGACTTCTCAAAGGTCCTAATACCGCGTTCGCATAAAATGATCTTCTGATTGCCCTTGCTGGCAAGGTATTCCGCAGAATTCAGCCATTCGTCCACCGTGGCAGAGATACCACGTTTTAAAAGGATGGGTTTATCAAGAAGAGCCAACTCCTTAAGTAAAGCAAAATTCTGCATATTTCGTGCACCAACCTGGATCACATCGACATATTTTTCAAAAAGAGGGATATCTGAGATCGCCATGATCTCCGTGACGACCGGCACACCATATTTGTCACCCGCCTCACGAAGATAGATCAAACCTTCTTCACCCAAACCTTGGAAAGCATAAGGTGACGAACGGGGTTTAAAAGCACCGCCCCGAATAAAATTTGCACCATGCTGCGTGATCTTTTTTGAAATATTATCCATCATTTTCTTGTTCTCAATTGAGCATGGACCCGCCATTACGGCAAGTTCATTACCGCCAATGGTAATATTCCCGATCTTGACTTTGGAATTCCGGGGATGAAAAGCCCGAGAACACATTTTATAGGATTCGAGAACACGAAATGCAGTTGAAACACCCTTGAACGATTCAAAAAATTCCGGAGTTAGACTTTTTGTATTGCCAATAATACCATAAACGGTATGTTCTTCTCCCTGGATCGGATGAATTTTAAAAC
>CAZSGO010000119.1:0-5717 GCA_964606395.1 uncultured bacterium | reverse complement strand
TGGAAATTAAAAAAAATGCTCTGGTGGAGCTCACGATAGAAAGCATTGCTTTCGGTGCAAAAGGTATAGCACGAGTTAATGATTTTGTGATCTTTGTTCGCGATGGCCTGCCGGGACAAAAGGTCAAGGCACTGATCATTAAAAAGAAATCGGCTTTTGCCGAAGCGATCATTCGTGAGATCATAGAAGAGTCACCCGATCATGTCGATGCTCCCTGTCCCTACTTTGATGATTGCGGTGGTTGTAAATTCCAGAATCTCAATTATCAGAAACAGCTGAATATTAAAACCGAACAAGTCAAAGATGTTTTTACCCATCTTGTGAAAATGCCTGAGATTCCTATTTTGCCGGCACTTCCCGCGCCCCATATTTATGCTTACAGGAATAAAATGGATTTTTCTACGGGTGTCTCACGTTGGAAATTAAAAGAGAACGATCCCGGAACAGCTGAGGACTATGCTATTGGCCTTCATGCACCCGGCCGGTATGATAAAATTTTGGATATAGAGGCTTGTCTTTTGCAAGATGATAAACGCAATGAAATATTCCGTGAGATCCGGACTTGGGCTTTAGAAAACAACATTTCGCTTAATAATCCACGCGAGTATGTCGGATTTTTACGCTCTGTGATCATTCGCAAGGGTGAACATAGCGGTGAGATCATGGTAAACTTGGTTACTCGAAATGAAGACAAAGAGTTGGTCGCTCCTTTAGTTAAAAGCATCACATCTAAATTCCCCGAAGTAACATCCATTGTAAATAACATCACAAGCTCCAAAGGTGATCATTCGATCGGCGAACGGGAAATTCTATTGTTCGGTAATTCGGTTATTCATGATTCACTTGGCGGCTTGGACTATGAGATCTCGGCCAACGCTTTTTTCCAGACAAACACAAAGGGCGCAGAACAGCTGTATAATACCGTGATTGAATTTGCCGAATTAAGATCGGATATGGTCGTCTGGGATTTTTATTCCGGTGCCGGCTCCATTTCACTTTATATTGCCGATAAGGTTAAACAAGTCATAGGATTTGAAGTTGTAAAAGATGCCGTTAGAAATGCAAAAATGAATGCCAAACGAAATAATGTTCCACATTGTCAATTTTTTGAAGCCAATCTCGATACATTTTTACAGACGAACCAGGACTTGATCGCAAAATTAGATAAACCCGATCTGGCCATTGTAGATCCGCCGCGGGCAGGACTGAATCCAAAATTCGTTAAACAATTGATCGCACTACAACCACCCTCAATTGTGTATGTTTCCTGCAATCCCTCAACACAAGCAAGGGATATCGCCCTTCTTGTTGAAGCGGGCTACGATGTAGAAAAAATACAACCCGTTGATATGTTCCCTCATACGGCACATATCGAAACCGTTGCGAAACTTCGTTTAAATGTTTAGAAGGTACAAAGGTACAGCCTCCTCTCCTCCTCCCCGCTTCTCCCCCTCTCCGCTTCTCCCCCTCTCCACTTCTCCACTTCTCCTCTTTACTCGCTGATATTTAAAATTTTAATATTATTATCAGTCTCTAATTTGTATTTTTATTTATTGGGGCATTAGCTCAGCTGGGAGAGCGCTGCGTTCGCAATGCAGAGGTCAGGAGTTCGAGCCTCCTATGCTCCACTGGCCTTCGCCAAGGCTACGGCCAGCAGTCTGGAGACTTGGCGAAGGACAAGCGCCGTAGTCACGCCGTCAGGCGGACGAAGGCGGTTGGCATATATCTGTGGGATTTTGTAATTAAAAAATGAATAATTATTAATGTTTATGTTGAACCGATCCGCGGTCTGAGGACAAGCGGAGTTGAAGAAAATCCTTCTAACAGAGGTGTACCATAGCTTTAGTGTGGATGTACAAAGCCCGGGATATGCATTTTCTCCATACTTCCAAGCATAGAGTGGTTGAATATTGAAGGTCAACCCTTCCATAAAGTCAGGGTTGGAATTTGCGAGAGCAACTCTACCCGGCATTTCATGCCGGGCTATTAATTGTCTAACCTTTCGACAGGCTCAAGGTTAAATTTCTATTTACAATTATATCTGTTGTAATTAATTATTTTATAAATACTCTAACACTTATTTTAAGAACTTTTTCAATAAGCTCAGCTTTTTTTTATAGGGTGCAAATTTTACGGGTATATCAAATAATGTGGGTGTTGTAACCACCGAGCGTTCGCGACTGAAGGTATCAATGTTATATTTTCCATGATACGCACCCATACCACTATATCCTACGCCACCAAAAGGAACATTGCTGTTCGCAAATTGGACTACCACATCATTGATACAGACTGATCCGGAATTCGCATTGAACAGGAGATGATCCGCTTTCTTTTTGCTTTTGGTAAAATAATATAATGCCAGGGGTTTTTCTTTTTTTGAGATGGTCTCGATAGCCTCATCGATCTTGTCAAAGGAAATAACAGGCAATATCGGACCGAATATTTCATCCTGCATAACCGGCAAACTTTCATCAACGCCATCAATAAGGGTAGGAGAAATATATTTATCAGCTTTATCTTTTTTCCCGCCGATCAGAATATTTGCATTTTTCAAATAAGAACTTACACGATCAAACGCATTCTCATTAATGATCCGTCCAAGATCCGGACTTTTTTGAGGATCCGGACCAAATTGGCGTTTTATTTCTTCACCGATCAGCTTAAGCAGTTTTTCTTTGATGTCTCTATGGACATAAAGATGATCCGGCGCGATACACGTTTGTCCCAAATTTAAGAATTTGCCCCATACGATACGTCTGGCCGCTTTAGCCAGATTCGCATCCTGATCTACAATACAGGGACTCTTGCCGCCTAATTCAAGTGTAACGGGAGTATAGTGTTTTGTCGCCGATTCCAGAACGATCTTGCCCAACACCGGGCCACCCGTAAAAAATATATAATCGTATCGTTGGGAAAGTAAAACTGAATTTATTTCCCGTCCGCCCGTAAAAATACTGATATATTCTGATGAGAAGGTTTCACGGATCAGGTGTTCAAGCAACGAAGCGGTTGCGGTCGCGTAATTAGCCGGTTTTAATACCACACAATTTCCGGCAGCAATTGCACCAACCAGGGGTGTCATAAGCAAACCAAATGGATAATTCCATGGCGCCATGATCAAAACAAGTCCATACGCTTCTTTACGAACCTGACTTTTAGAAGGAAATAAAACAAGTGGAGTTGATGCGCGACGAGTTCTTGTCCAGCTTGTTAAATGCTTCAGATGATGATCTATTTCATTTAATACCAACCCAATTTCACTTGCGTAACTTTCAAAAGGAGCTTTTCGCAAATCTTCATTCAATGCATCAATGATCATGTGTTCATTATCAAGGATCATGGTCTTTAGTTTTTTAAGTGCTTCCCGTCGATAACCGAGATCACGACTCTCGCCTGTTTTAAAAAACTCTCTTTGGGTGCTCAGGATTGATGTGATCTGTTCGATATTCATAATTGTCCTTTTTTCAGTATATTAAAGACGAAAATAACCCAAATTGTCCGCATTGACAAGTTGGATTTTATCTAATAAAATCATATTATTGACCATGAAAGATTTTAAATCATACCTGAACAAATTATTGGGGCGAATGCCCTCGGATCTTGAACTGGAAGTTTTTGCCTGTTTCGATCCATATGAACCCGATCGCGAAAAGCGCTTTTTACACTTTAATCCATCGCGACCGCTTTATCTCAATGTTGATGACGAGCATTACGTTTATGTCAGCAATCATACGAGCAGATTACGTTGCTGTTTAGATATGGCAACCCGGCACCTTGATGACTCCTCATGCTATATGCACGAACATGGGTCGATCATGCTTGGTGTGACTACGCCCGAGAACGAGAAGCATCTTCGCTCGCGACACGCAAATTATCATATTTACGTGCAGCCCGCCACGGCTCACGCCGCTGCACAGTCGCTGACAGCTGCAAGTAAATTTGCCGATCATATTTCTCTCATTCGCGATGAAACGCCATGGGAGCGACTGTGCCGTGTTTGTGTGGACACAAACACCGGCGGGCATATTACCGCATCTTCAAAACGTTTATTTAAAGTCTATGAAAATGGTCTGCTCTATATTGTTGAGGACTACCAACATCTGCACTTCAAAGAAGCGTGCAAAGAACTTGACAGTGTTCCCATTTTTATTGGTAAAACCGTTTCGTTTCCGATACTTAGCCTTGATAACGAAAAAGGTCTTATTGAAATTCCGATTTCAACATTAAAAAGCCTACAGCAGGGACAAATAAAAACCGGCGGGGGCAAACATCCCCTTGATCCCGTTACCGAAGATGGTGAAACGGTCGATATAGAAAACGAATATCCCGATATAACAGAGAGACTTTTCTCTCTTATTCAAGAAGAACAAAACGAATATCCCGCAAAATTTTATACATTTAAAAATGATTCCTTAGAATTGAGAATCGATGCGATCCCTCTCAATAGTTTATCGTTTTCTCTAAACGGGATTGAGCTCCACACCTTATCGAGTATCGTGAATTTACAAATTAAAGGATTCAAGCCCTTAGCCCTTTCCTACTATTTGGAAAGTACCGCCGATTCACCCCAAGATATTGAACCCTATTTATCAATTATCAAAAAAAGTGCGAAATTATTTAATATCCCTATTGCCAATAACTGTATCGTACCCGGTAATACGAATCGTTTAAAATTATTCTTTGTCTCCAAACAAGAAAAAGATGTATTACCTCATACGTTTCAGCAAAGCGGTAACTTCATTTGTATTTTGGGTGATCCCAGCGGCGTTTTAAAAGGATCTGCCTATGCTTCCGTTTACGGCAAACATGAACCCTATACGCCACCGGGTGTCATGACAGGAACTCTGGCAGCGCTTGTAGATGTTGTAAAGGAATGCATAGAAAAAGATATCCTTTCCTCCGCACATATGATTGAGAGAGGCGGACTGATAACAGCCTTAAAAGAAGCTACGTCCGAAGGATTGGGTGCATCCATTTATTCTGAAAGGAAGGGACCGGCACAAGTGTTCATATATGGTGAACCACAGGCGGCCGCGATGGTCACGCTTAAAGAAGGTCACCTTATAGATCTTGCACGAATAACTTCTAATTTTAACCTTACTTCCACGACCATTGGACGTGTAACGGAAAACCCTGTTATCAAGATCAATAATGAAACTTTTCTTGTTTCAAAAGACAAAAAGTAACGACAAGGCTCTTTTTTATATCATATTGTCATTGACAGACGGACTATTATCATGTAAATTGAGCGGTTGAATGGAGTAATATAATATGAATTCTCACGGAAACGCAAAAAGCAAATTAGCCCAATGGTGGGAAAGCCTAAGTCCGAAAATTGACGAGGCCTATCACACAACCAAAGAAAAAGCGGGCGATTTTAGCCGAATTGGAAAACTCAAGTACGAAGTCTTTCAGACACGGCGTATATTATTGAAATGTTACCAAGAGCTTGGTGAAAATGTCACTGAACATATTGGTGAAAGTGAAAATTATGATCTTAACGCGCTTGAAAACATCAAAGATATGTTGGAGCAAGTGAAAGATCTAAAGTCAAAGATTTCGATGCTTGAAAATGAGATCACCCATCTACAGGCTGAAGAAAAGTTAAAATAGTTTTTTGAATATCAGCCCGGGTGGCGAAATTGGCAGACGCGCTAGGTTCAGGGTCTAGTGTCCATCGGACATGCGGGTTCAAATCCCGCCCCGGGTACATA
>CAZSGO010000118.1:0-5730 GCA_964606395.1 uncultured bacterium | reverse complement strand
CTCATGGATCCGCAGATCAAATCAGTTGTATATTATGATCTGAAAAATGACGGAACGGTATTGGAAGAAGCTGAGCATAACTTCGGCCTCCTGGAATTCGATAAAACCCCAAAGCTTGCCTATACGGCATTGAAAGAACTTATTTTTAAAACTAATTATTTAAGACCCTCAACATCTTCATCTGCAGATGATATTTTTATTGCAGATATGCACGATTCGCTCAAAATAGTCTGGGCTTTCAGCGGCACAAGATCACTCAAACTGGAAGTGAAAGCAAATTATATTCGGCTCGAAAGCATGCTGGGAGATATCCTGTCCTATTATATGACTGAAAATGACACCATTGACCTAACCCTTAATGAAAGTCCTCGATACTGCATTACTCAGGCTGTAACCCCTATTGTTGAAGACTTTTCCTTTAGCGATCATGATTTTCTATTATACCCCAATGAAAGTTTAAAATGCAGATATTCGGCAAAAACAGAGAACGGCACTCCGTTGATTATAAACCCCAGTGCCGTAAGCTGGGAGGTCATAGGTCAAAACGGCGATATAGAAAATGGTATTTTTACAGCCTTTGCTCCGGGTACGGACATGATCGTAGCGGAAATTCAAGGTATTAAAGATACAATAAATATAACGATACTCGAAGATCCCGGCTATTATACGGTTGAATCATTTTCCGATACGCTGGACTTCTCTTTAGTTTCCGATTATTTGAACATGAATACATCATATCTTTCTACAAATTCCGGTATCACGGGAGGCGCGCTCTCTCTTAGTTATGAATATTCAGGATCAACCGCAATTGCATACATATTTAAAAATATTATGATCGACCATCATGCCGATTCTGTTTATCTGGACGTTAAAACAGACGAGAAAGAGTACGATTTCCGTTTATACTGTAAGGATAGTGAAGGCCATGCATACACATTATATATGCAACCCCGTCCAAGCACATGGGTAAATACATGGGGAACTCTTTCCTGTCCAATGGAAATTGATGCTTCGGCGATTCCGCCGGTTAACATTTACAAAATCTATATTAAGCTACGACCCGGCTCTACAAGTCAGACTATCCCCTATTCGGGAGAGATCCTGCTGGATAATTTACGTCTAAAACGCGGGGATGCCGTGGGGATCGATCATAACAATAATATCCCCTCAAATATCAACTTATCCCAAAATTACCCCAATCCATTTAACGCTCATTCAAGGATCCATTTCCAATTAGGTCAACCTTCAATACTGCGACTTGACATTTTGGATATTCGGGGATCGATCGTATCAACCCCCTTGAACTCTTTTTACTCGGCTGGAGATCATTATCTTGATATTGATATGAATACCTTGCCATCCGGGATTTATATCTATAGATTATCAACGCAAAATTCAACCCTTAACAGAAAGTTAGCTTATATAAAATAATGAAAAACATACCCCTATTACTTAACCATAGCAGCGAACTATTTTCGTTATGGTACAATAAAGAATTAATTGTACGCGCTGCAGACAAGATCAAACGAAATTATTTCCAGGAACGACGCTATTTGGGTTCCAAAGATAGAAAATTTATTGAGCTGTTATATTTTGATATGATCCGTAACTTGCGCTTATATCTTTGGCAAATCAATGAGATTCAACCGCAAAATACACAAGATATTTCGGCAGAACTTTTAACGGTTCATGCATATAAACGTCTATTTCCTCAAGACAGTTTAAAACAAGAATTCAAAATAGACGATAAGATCGCAAAGCTATTCAAATCACATCATTATCGTGATGTCCTTCCGGACAACCCCGCAGAGCGCTGGTCGCTTCCACCCGCTCTTTGGGAGCACATTAAAGACGCATATGACCCTGGCGAACTTGAACAAAGTTTATCTGCTTTACTTCAATCTCCCGGTGTCCATATTCGAACCAATACTCTCAAAACTACGACACCGGCGTTAATGGAAAAAATGAAAGATATCCCCTTTCAGCTTGGAACATTATCTCCGGACGCACTTCGACTAGACAATTATGCAAACCTTACACAGAATCCCATATATAAAAATGGCTTATTTGATTTCCAGGATGAAAGTTCTCAACTTGTCGCTTTTATTTGCAATCCTAAAAATGATGATATCGTTGTTGACCTATGTGCCGGTGCAGGCGGAAAAACTCTTCATTTGGCAGCACTTCAAGGTGATAAGCCTTCACTGATCGCAACCGATAAATATTCAAATCGTCTACGGGAGCTTGGTTTTCGTGCTCAACGCCTTGGTATCAGAAATATTCAATTACGCCCCATTGAAAAGATCCACGAACAATATAAAGAAAAGATCAGCATTTTATTGATCGATGCTCCCTGTTCCGGGTCCGGAGTTTACGGAAGACATCCTGACAGAAAATGGGAGTTCAATGAAGATCGCTTGTCATTCTATTTGAAAGAGCAACGATCCATTCTTCATGAAAATGCCAGCCTTGTAAAAACCGGAGGATATATGGTTTATGCCACTTGTTCCATCATTCCGGAAGAAAACAGCGGACAGATACAACATTTTCTATCCACACATCCCGAATTTGAACTTGTATCCGTTTTTAAAGAATTGAAAGAACATGGTATACGTATCCCTCACGAACCTACTGATATGTATCTGCAGATATTACCTCACCAATTTCAAAGCGATGGATTCTTTATATCAAAGCTGAAAAGAATTAAATAATTCTAATACAATTAAAAAACCCCTCATCTGAGGGGTTTTTTATTATCTCTCTCTCTTAGTACTTTATTTAACCAGTAACATTTTTTGACTACTGGGATTTTCATCGATAACGGTTCTTAAGATATAAACACCACTACTCAGATCATTACAATTTACGCGATATTCATAATTGCCTGCCGAATGCAAGCCACTGGCAATGTTACGAACAACCTTTCCTGACATATCATATAGTTTGACATTTACATCTTTGCTACTGTAAAGTTCAAAAGGTACAACAAAACTTGGGTTGAACGGATTTGGGAATGCGGTTTCAAGAACAACATCACCCGTTACCTCAATCGGTCCGTATGGGAAAGCATAACCAACAATATCAATTGCTTCAATTAGGTAAGTATATGTGTTACTCGCCATAACGTTTGCATCGATAAAACTATATTTTAAAACACTGATACCGGCTTGAGAAAGCAAGGAAGGGTCGGTTTCATAACTTGCTATTTCAACTGGTTCACCACCGTTGATTGAACGTTTTACAATATACCCTACGATATCAACTTCAGTCTTTGTTGCCCATTTGACTTCGATTGTATTCTTTTTCCAAGCAGCTACTAGACTTTTAAATTCAACCGAACCAACGGGTTCCAAAGGTGGATCGACAATAATTGTATCATTGCTTGTCGTATCTTCAAATACTATTTCCATTGCTGCAGAAATATCTACACCACCGTCAAAATTTTCGCTTTCATAAGTATAATAAACATCATCAATTCCGGGAATATAGCTTGGGAATAAAACATTTCCATAACCGGCTCCTGAAATCAACATACTTACGTTAAGCAAGTCTGAAGGTTGTAGAGGATCATTTGAGATCGAACTGAAATTATCCTTAAGATCTAAATTGTTCATATAAGGAGAATCAAAAGTGATCGCATAACAATCGGCGTAAGTATCATTTGTGAAAATATCGTAAAGTTCTATTGTCACCTCAGGGATATCTCCAGTAAGAATACCTGTTTTTGTAATGCTGACAATATTATTTGTAATAACAGCAGTTCCAAAAATATCAGTGGGATATTCCACATAAGCCATTCCTGCACCTAATACCTGTTCACCTTCCGATAACCACGCCTGGACATCAAAATTATAATAACTTTGACCATTATCTTCTACAATTTGACCGTTTGTATAAATCAAATGTAAAGTGCCCGGAGCAGCAAATACTGAGCTCATTGCTATGCTTGCCAATGCAATAATTAACAAAAATTTTTTCATTATATTCTCCCTGTCTTATTAATTTGAATATTTATCAAACAGTATTAACTGTTTCGATATAGTATAATATAACATATATAATTGAAAAGCAACACTTTATCCAATTCAGTTAAACTTATTATGTAAATTTAGGATCTCAGATATTAAATTTTTAATTATGATTAAAAATTCAACTTCTCAAATATGTCACTATAGCATATTTAGATGTTCTACATAAATACGTTATTTTAAACAAGTGCAAAAAAGCCTCTTTGCAACTTACTTGTTTAAAATTCCCTCTAATAATTCCATCAATCAATTTTATAAGTATATTGTTGGCCGTAATTATTTTAGCGTGTATTTATTTGTTAAATATATTTAAGTCTGGCCGTAAAATGTCGTAGAACTTTGGGTTCGTAATCGAAATCGAGTCCCTTCAATTCTTTTCTATTTTGGTAAACGTTTATAACACCTTCAGCCACATGATCCAAATGAGCGTAAGTATAGGTTCTTCGTGGAATAGCAAGACGCATCCACTCAAAAGGACTTTCAATATTTTGCCCTGTTTTGGGATCTCTGCCCAAAAGAAAAGAACCAACTTCAACTGTTCTCACTCCCGCTTCAAGATATAGTGCATTACATACGGATTGAGCAGGAAAATGATCAAATGAAATATGGGGACAAATGTTTTTACAATCTACAAAGACTGCATGACCACCGGCAGGATATTGCACCGGTACTCCGGCGGCACGTAATTTTTCGGATAAATATCTGACCTGATCTAAACGGTGTATCAGATAATCCTCATCCAAACCTTCATTTAGTCCGACGGCCATCGCTTCCATATCTCTGCCTGCAAGGCCTCCATACGTGGGGAATCCCTCATAAGGCACGGTGCGCCCCTGACATTCACGAAAAAACCCTTCGTCTTCTTTTATGGCTATTAATCCACCAATATTCACCAATGCATCTTTTTTTGCGCTCATTAAAAAAATATCGGCATGGTCGAACATCTCACGAGCTATATCTTTTATTTTTTGTCCTTCATATCCTTTTTCCCGTTGCTTTATAAAGCAGGCATTTTCTGCAAAACGTGCGCCATCAATAATTAATGGAATATTGTATTTTTGCGTTAGTTTATGAACGTCACGTAAATTTTCTAAACTTACAGGTTGACCTCCGGCAGAATTATTGGTCATGGTCATAATGATACCGGCAATATTCTCCCGTCCGAGATCATTTATATATGTCTCGCATTTTCCCACATTCATATTCCCTTTAAAGGGTGAAAAAGTATCAATGTCGAAACATTCGTCAACCACACAGTCAATCGCTGTAGCGCCTGCCAATTCAACATGAGCGCGAGTGGTATCAAAATGCATGTTCGAAATAAAAAACATTCCGGAATGTTTTGCGAGTAGCGGCAGTACAACTTGTTCGGCCCCCCTACCCTGGTGAACGGGAATAACATGTTCATAACCGGTTATGTCTTTTACGGTATTTTCGAGTCTATAAAAACTCCGACTTCCGGCATAGGATTCATCTCCCTGCATTAAAGCCGCCCATTGAAAATGACTCATGGCACCGGTTCCGCTATCCGTTAACAGATCGATATATACAGCTTCACTCGGTAAAAGAAAAAGATTATTATACGCGTTAGCCAAATACTTTTTTCTGTCATTATATGTTGTTTGCTTTATGGGTTCAACCATCTTGATCCGGTAGGGCGGAGCCGTGAATGTTTTCATTAAAATCTCCATGACACAATCAG
>CAZSGO010000117.1:1669-5773 GCA_964606395.1 uncultured bacterium | reverse complement strand
ACGTCACCAAACGCAAAGGCATGCCGCCCGGCAAGGTGCATTTTGTGTATGAAAAAGATATCATGGTCAAACCGATGGAAATATAAGAGCCTCACACAAAGACTCAAAGTACCACAAAGATACAAAGAAGATAATTCTATATCCACAAAGATAAACAAGCACACGTTAAGATAAAGCTTTAAAACATTGTTTATTAAAGTGATATAGGACACACTTTTATTAACAATGAATTAATTACTGGATAATCTCATTATAAACAAATAGAATTGAATGTATTAAATGAGGAGGACGAAACCATTTCCTCATTTCAAATCAGAATGAATAGCTTTAAAGTTATCAATAATAACTTTGGGAGGAAATTATGAACGAAAATGATATTGCTACGATCGTTGTGGACTGCGCTTATCAAATCCATACAAAAACCGGACCGGGAATGTTTGAATCAGTATATGAATGTATTTTGGAAAAATACTTGAGAGAGAGAAAATTAAAAGTTGAAAGACAAGTGAAAATGCCTGCTGAATTTGAAGGTATTAAACTTGACAGGGTTTTTGTTGCCGATATGATAATAAATGATTCTGTAATTATTGAATTGAAATCAAAATCACAACTTAACGATACTGATAAAAAGCAACTACTCACATATTTAAAGCTCACAGATTACAAACTTGGCTTATTGATTAATTTTGGTAACAGATTAATCAAAGATGGTATTAGAAGAATAATAAATGGAAGCATCGAATGAGTTTTAAAGCACCGAGTACTTATTGTTTTTCTTACAGTGTCCTTTGTTTACTCTGTGGTTAATAAAAAAGCTTTGTTACTTCGTGGTACTTAGTGCCTTTGTGTGAGGTACTGTGCCTTTTGAAGCTTAGTGGCTTTAAAAATTCCATCTCGCCGCAATTGTCGGCGCAAATCTCAACTGTTCATCGTACCCGTATTCAAAATTAACCGATATCTGTGTTTTAACACCCAGGGCAAGATGCGGATTGAAGTTGTAGTATAGTTGCGGTTCGGTTAAAAGAACGACTTTATAGGGTGTTGAAGGCGAATTCAAGGGTTTTTCACCCCATACATCAAAGAAACCGTTAAACGTCAGTTTATCGTTGGCGAAATTATGTCCCCAGGCCAATGTCAACTGCCAATCGAATTGATATCCCTGTTTCCATTTCCCCCAGACACTGGTCAACACGTGCATTTTGCCGATCGGAACATTATAAGCCAATCCGGCCATCCAGTAACGATGGAAAGACATACCGGCAATAGACGTTCCCCATTCTTCTATATCGGGCATTACTTCCACGATTTCGGGATAGATCATAAAACCATCCGCATATTGTATACCTGCCATTAATCCACCGGTCTTGGGAATATTAAAAAAACGGTAAAATTCACCATAGATGCTGGTTGCATTACCGTTCAAAAGATTACTTTCGCCATTCAAATCGGTATATTCGGCTGAAATGAACCAATAGGTCAATCCGAGTTTATCACCTGTAAACTGTTCTAAAGTAGAGGTAATATATTGCTTATCACCCCGCAATTCATAATGCAATTGGAGGTTTTGTCCCAGTAAGGGTGCAATTAAGCATAAAATAATTAAGAGTTTTTTCATGGTTTATCCTTTTTATAAAAATACAAAATCTCTCTAAGTGATATTGAGGTAAGTTTATTGCAGGGATGCGATGCATCGCGTCCGTACATCATTGATTTCAAATAGTATATTTGAAGCGATGTAATGTTCAATTCCTACAGCACAATCGTATAAATATCATATATCGCATGGGTATAAACCGCTGCTCCCAGTCCTCGCAGCATAAAAACAAAACCCAATAATAAGCCACCCAGACTTCGGGTCAAAAAGCTCATCCAGGAAAAAGTATCTCCGGCAGAACCCATATAATGTGCCCCGGCAAACAGTAATGCCGAGATCAGTACGGCAAGGATCTTCCAAATTGTTGTTCTTCCGGGGATTTTTTCTGCAATAAACAGTAGTCCGCTCAACAATAATGCTCTAAAAAGCAACTCCTCATAAACACCCGCACCCAGACAATACCCGATGTCGATCGGCGACAAAGCCAAAGCAGGTGCCATGGCGTTCATAGAAATGGCCATCAAAGCAAAGAGTATCATGGCATATAATGCTGATTCCGCTACTAATACGGGATAATAATGCCAATGGATCTTAATGCCGGTCGTCTCCTTGTGAGCTCCCTGAGCAATGGCGGCAATAATAAAGAGCATCGCGAACATGACCACACCGGCCAGGGGTCCGTCATAGCCAATGCCTTCAAATATGCGTTTGAACAGAACATCAGCCGCATTTCTTACCTCAGCTTCCATTCCCTTGTTTGCCAGGAGCATGGAAATCTCATAATAGATAGCCAGCGGAATGCTGATGATCACACCAAAGAGCAATGAGGAGGTATGTTTAAAATAATCTCTCAATCCGTTTCCAATTCATTGTATACGACTTTTCCGTTGATCACGGTCAATAGCGAGCGAATATCCTGCCAATTTTCGATCCCGTCTTCAAATACATCGTGAGAACATACAAAACAATCCCCAAGAAAACCCGAAGCCAGGATACCTTTTTTTTCATTCATTCCCGAAATGACCCCGCCATAATAAGTGTAAGCATGAATGGCATCGCTTAAGCGTAAACTTTCATCGGGGTACCAGGACTGTCGTTCACCCGTTCCAAGACGGTGAACCGCCGCATGGATCCCTTTCCAGGGATGGATATCTTCAACGGGTGCATCCGATCCGATTGCAAAGGGAATATCAGCTAATTTTAATGATCTGTATGTATAGGCATATTGGGATCTTTTACCCCAATGAAGCTCGGCAACCGCCTTATCATCAGGCAAATGGGATGGATTAACTGAGAGGTGTAAGTCCTTGGTCTTCAATCGTTCTATTAGGTTTTCATCAAGGATCTGAGCATGTTCAATTCGCAGTGGAACACGAAGATCGCGGTCGATCTCATCAAGAATATCCAGCACATGTTCTACTGCGGCATCACCGAGTGCATGAATGCTTAAAGCGCAGCCGTGTGACTCCGCTCGAAGGATGGCTTTTTTGAGTTCATCACCGTGCATCTGTTTCTTTCCGGTCTGCTCCGCGTTCTCATAAGGCTCACGCATCCAGGCGGTCTGACTTCCAAGAGCACCATCGACAAAAAGTTTAATTCCGTAAAAGCGCAACCAGTCGCCACCCGAACCGAAGCGCAGATTTTGTTCATAGACTTTTTCACTATCGGAGTGATAAATATACATTCCCAAGCGCAAACCGCGATGATGTTCATATTGATACATTTCGCGGTATTTCCGGTAATGCTCCATGTGTTCCATACTGTGCACCGATGTAATACCGTGCTTGTAAAATTCTTTGAAATCAGATATCGGATCGCTAAAAACGGGAGCAAGATGATCTATTAAAAGCGGCTCTAGCAGGACTTCCATTGCCTCTTCCCTGATGATCCCGTTCAGGCGTCCATCGGGGTCCCGCTTAACAAAGCCCTTTTGCATCATTTTCAGGACGTCTTCAAAATTGAATTTTTCTATCACCGCTTCGTTGACCCATGCAGAATGAAGGTCTTTACTGTAAAATATGGCTTTTACGCCCGGTTCAAGGATATCCAGATCCCGTCGATGAGGAAAGCGGTTCTCACGCCAATTATTCTGATTCCATCCCCCGCCTAAGACCCAGGATCTTCCTTCGGCTTCAGATCTGATATGTTCCAAAACGCTTTCTAAGGAATTGAATTCACCTAAGGGAATGTATTCCCGCTGTCGCGACCATTCGGTTAAGTGTATATGTGAATCGATAAATCCCGGGAAAACGATCCTTCCACCTACGTCGATCATCTCAATTTCACCGTTAATAAAGGACCTTATGCCATTTTCATCGCCCACATAACGAATGAACCCGTTTTCAATGACAATAGCGCTTTCATCCTGCAATCCCTGCGGACCGTAAATACGTCCATTATGTAAGCATAAAGTTTTTGACATGCATGAAAATAAAGAATTTCATGTGATAATTGAATTACTTTTTTTATTTTCGGGGCGATAAATTGAAATTTGATGCGTAATGTACGGG
>CAZSGO010000117.1:0-1569 GCA_964606395.1 uncultured bacterium | reverse complement strand
TTAAACTTTAAACCCATAAACTTAATTCTATGCAACTCATATCCCTCTCCAGCGGAAGCAAAGGCAACTCATATCTCGTAACAACGGGTAAGACCACTGTGCTTGTAGATGCCGGACTTTCCGCAAAACAACTGGCTTTGCGATTACTTGACGTCGGCTCGGATGCATCTCATATCCATGCTATATTTATTACCCATGAGCATATTGACCATATCAGGGGTGCTCGTGTTTTTGCCAAGAAAATGAACATTCCCGTCTATATGAATCAGGGCTGTTTTGAGGCCGCCAGAGAACGCTATAAACTTGACGAGATCCCGGATATCCACTTATTTGATACAGGCGTTCCTTTTGATTATCAGGATGTTATGATTCATCCTATGAGTGTAACACACGATACCATAGATCCTGTTTGTTTTACGATAAATGATGGGAAACATGCCGTGGGGATCGTTACGGACCTGGGAAAAATGAGTACGCTTGTGAGCACAAAATTACGCAAGGTCGATGCTCTGGTCCTTGAATCGAACCATGATCTTGACATGTTGAAAAATAACATAAACTACCCAGAGAACATCAAACAGCGGATACGGTCGAATCGCGGTCACTTGTCAAATATCCAGTCGGCCGAAGCTGCACGGGATATCATTGAACATGGTCAGTTGAAACAATTGATACTTGCCCATCTCAGCGAAAACAACAATACCGAAAGCATAAGTAAAAAAACATATTCCAAAGTATTTAAAGATGCCCGGATAGACCTTCCCTTTTCATTTGCAAAACAACATTTGGTCGGACCAAGTATCATCCTTTAAAACAAGAAAGTTTTAAAAAGATCCGAGAGTCAATATCCAAGAGACAGGTATTATGGCAAACAGACAAATCTCACTCTCTTACGTTTCACCTCTTAAGCTTTGCATCTCACGTCTCACGTCTTACGTCTCACGTTTTACGTTTTACATCTTACACATTTTAGTTTTGTAATATTTCCATATTATTACTACATTTACAGCAATTAATCTTAGGAGAGTCCAAATTGAAAAAAACAAGCATTCTAATCCTCGTCAGCTTATTGCTCCTGACATCCTGTTCTTTCAAGGACTGGAAAGAATATCGTCAAGTCATGAAAACGGAAAATCCCCGCAAGATCGATAAATACATTAATTCAACTGATTCGGATACATACGCAAATCGTGCCGAAAAAAAATTAGAAAAAATATATTATAAACGTGCGAACGATGAAGCATCCTGCTTTCGTTATCTCGCTAAATACCCGGAGGGCATCTACGTGGAAAAAACCAAAGAAAAACTTGAAGACTTGACCTTTGAACGTGCAAAAGAAAGCGTTTTTGCGGTCACTGATTATATTAAGACCTACCCTAATGGAAAATATCGTGACAACAAAGTCATTACAGATGCTGAAGACGAAGTAAAAAAATTGACCGAAGCGTTAGATACTGCGAAGATCAATGAAATTCTTGCCACTGTGGCAGCAACACCGGCCGAACCGGTCAAAAAGAATGAATATGCGGTCATTGAAACTCGTTTTGGTGTAATGAAAATGAAATTCCT
>CAZSGO010000116.1:0-5790 GCA_964606395.1 uncultured bacterium | reverse complement strand
GCTTCTTTTGCTTTAGCTTCCGTGGTTTTAATCTGCTTGTGAAGCAAAACAGATGCAGCCATGTTCTGAAGCATAGCTTTGCGATGGCTGGCAGTACGGCCGAGTTTTTTGCCTCGTTTTTGATGTCTCATTTATCTGCTTTCCTTATTTATTCATTTCTTTCATGTAGGGCGCAATTTCCATTCCGAAGCGTAAACCAAGATTATCAAGTTTTGCAACAAGCTCATTCAAAGACTTACGTCCGAAATTCTTATAACGGAGCATTTCTTGTTCTTCTTTTACGACAAGATCAGAAATTGTACGAATATCAGCTGCCTGTAAGCAGTTATAAGAACGAACTGATAGTTCGAGTTCATCAATACTGCGTAGTAGCTGTCTGCGTATACGGAGGATCTCTTCGTCGATCTGTTCTTCCGGTTCGATGATATTCTTTGATTTCAATTCTGAAAAAGGATTCAAATGAGTGATCATCATATCAGAGGAATAAGAAAGCGCGTTATCCGGTGTCATAGAGCTATCTGTAAAGATCTCGATCGTTAATTTCTCGAGGTCTTCTTTGATACCCGATTGCAGTTTCACTACATTGAAATTGACTTTCAAGATCGGTGAGAAGATAGAATCAATAGGAATTGTATCAACCGGTGCATCCGGTGTACGGTTTCTTTCAGCCGGTGAATAACCGCGGCCGCGTCCAAACCATACTGTCAATTTGATCTCTTTGTCTTCCTGAATGTTCATAATATGAAAATTCGGGTTCATGATCTTGACGTTAGGATTATCACCGTTCAAATCTTTAGCTTTGATCTCTTTCGGACCCTGTAATTTTAGACTGACCTTTACGGGTTTAGCCTCAACGAGGTCTAATTTAACCTGTTTTAGGTTCAGAATGATCGTCGAGACATCTTCCAATACACCTTCAACAGTTGAGAATTCATGCAATACGCCTTCAAAACGTACAGCAGTAATAGCGCAACCGGGTATAGAAGAAAGCATGATACGACGAAGGGCATTCCCTACAGTGGTACCGAATCCGCGTTCAAGCGGCTCAATCGTAAACTTTCCGTAGCTATCGGAATAAGTATCCCGATCAACTTTGATTTTATCTGGAATTTGAAAGTTAGGCATTATTTCAATTCCTTTTCTTTAAATGTTATTTAGAATACAACTCAACGACCAACTGTTCATTGAAATCTTCAGGAAGTTCACTGCGTTCAGGAACTTTTAAGAATTCACCTACCAGTTTGGCTTTATCGATAGACATCCATGGCAATGTATGATCACCTTTAATACGCTTTACCGAATCAAGGATAAGGGGCATACGCTTGCTTTTGTCTCTAACGCGGATCTCAGATCCTTCTTTAACTGAGAAAGAAGGTATATTGACCTTATGGTTATTTACCAGGAAATGTCCGTGGGTTACCAACTGACGAGCTGCACGTCGTGTAGGCGCAAAGCCCATACGATACACAACATTATCAAGACGGCATTCGAGCATCTGTAACAAAAGATGTCCGGTAATACCTTCTTTAGTATCAGCTTTTTTAAAGTAATTTGCGAATTGTTTTTCTAAAACACCATAGGTGTATTTAATACGTTGTTTTTCGCGCATTTGAATACCGTAATCGGATAAACGTCTGCGTGATGTGGGTCCGTGTTCTCCTGGCGGATAGTTTTTAGTTATCCGTGAAAATTTCGGAGATTCAAAACACGGGTAATCTAAACGACGACAGACTTTACCTCTTGGGCCTTTAAATCTTGCCATTATATATTCTCCTAAACTCTTCGACGTTTGGGTGGTCTACACCCGTTATGTGGGATGGGTGTCACATCTTTAATTGCAGTTACCTGCAATCCAGCCAGCGATAGGGCACGGATAGCCATCTCACGACCGCCCCCGGGACCTTTAACTCTGACTTCAATACGAGCTAAACCAGCATCCATAGCTTCGCGTGCGGCAACTTCAGCTGCCTGACCTGCGGCATAAGGAGTACTCTTACGAGACCCTTTAAATCCGACGCGGCCCGCGGTCGCCCAGGCAATGGTATTTCCATACTGATCTGCTAGGGTGATCACTGTATTATTGTAAGTTGCCTTGATGAACGCGATCCCATCTGGATCTACTTTCACCTTTCTTTTCTTACGTCTGACTTGTGTTTTCTTAGCCAATTCAACCTCCTAAGGGGTTAGCTCTTAAGTTTTACGTTTTTTCTTCACAGCGGCTTTTTTCTTGCCTTTGCGAGTACGTGCATTATTCTTGGTGTTTTGACCACGAGTTGGCAATCCGCGACGATGCCGCAAACCGCGATAACAACCTATATCCATCAATCTCTTAATGTTCATGGTTGTTTCAGTACGCAAAGCACCTTCAACTTTGTGGTCATCACCAATGACTTTTCTGATTGCTGCTACTTGATCGTCGTTAAGATCTTTTACACGGATCTCCGGATCAACCTTTGCATCTACCAGAATGTTCATAGCGACCGTTCGGCCAATGCCAAAAATATAGGTCAAAGCAATTTTGACTTTCTTATCTTTGGGTAAATCTACGCCTGCTATTCGAGCCAATGTTTACCTCCTGATCAACCTTGTCGTTGTTTATGTTTACTGTTAGGACAAATAACCCGGACAACGCCTTTGCGGCGAATTATCTTGCATTTATCACACATCTTTTTTACTGATGCTCTTACTTTCACGATATTATCCTTTTTTTATCCGTTTTTCTTGTCTTCAATGCGGGTACTATTTGTATCGGTATACAATGCGCCCACGTGACAGATCATAGGGCGATAACTCGAGCGACACTTTGTCACCGGGAAGAATTTTGATGTAGTGCATCCGCATCTTGCCGGAAATGTGTGCCAGTACCTCATGGCCGTTCTCGAGCTCAACCCGGAACGATGCATTCGGAAGTGTTTCTAGGATTGTTCCATCCACTTTTATCGATTTTTGCTTCGCCATATCACTTGCCACTTGTTAAAATGTTTGGACCGTTTTTTGTGATCGCAATCGTATGCTCAAAATGGGCCGAGGGTTTACGGTCCCGCGTGACGATCGTCCAACCGTCAGAGAGTGTCCGTACTCCGGCTTTGCCCATATTCACCATTGGTTCAATGGCGATCACGAGTCCTTCTTTCAAAATTATCCCCCGCCCGGGTTTACCATAATTCGGGACCTGAGGATCTTCATGCAGCCGCTGGCCAATACCGTGTCCTACAAGTTCACGTACCACAGAGTATCCCTGTGATTCGGCATAGGCTTGGACAGCATGGCCAATATCAGAAAGATGATTACCTATAACAGCTTGTTCAATTCCGAGAGCAAGACTTTGCTTGGTCACATCCATGAGCCGTTGTTTTTCAGATGACACATTACCTACTGCGTAAGTGCGGGCATGATCACCATGATAACCGTTCAGTAACGCTCCACAATCGATGCTGACAATATCTCCATCACGGAGAGCTGCTTTTTTACTTGGAATCCCATGAACAACTTCTTCGTTACGTGAGATACAAAGTGTTGCAGGGAAACCATTGTACCCTTTAAAAGAGGGCACTGCATCGTGAGAGCGAATGTACTCCTCAGCGAGCTTATCAAGTTTTAAACTGTTTACTCCGGGCATGATCCACGATTCAAGCATACACAAGGTATCGTGAACAATTTTTCCGGCAGCTTTTATCAACTCAATGTTTTCAGCTGATTTGTAATAGATCATCTTTCTCTTCTTGTCAATAAACTTAGAAGCGTCTCCGACCCTTGAGTTTACCTTTTTTCATAAAGCCATCATAGTGACGAGAGATCAAATGTGATTCGATCTGTTGAAGTGTATCTAATGCTACACCAACAAGAATGATCACTGACGTACCGCCAAAGAAGCTTGCAAGGTTATAATCAATGTTCAGGACCTTCATTAATATGTAAGGTAAAATTGCCACGACAGCCAGCATTATTGCGCCGGGCAATGTAATCCTTGTAATAATATTATCCAGATATTCGGCCGTTTTTTTACCGGGACGAATACCGGGGATAAACCCACCATTCTTTTTCATGTTATCCGCTACTTCAGTGGGATTGAATGATAGTGCGGTATAAAAGTACGCAAACAGAATAATGATGATCGAATAAACCACCCAGTATGGCCAGTTATCAACTGTAAACCAACCGCGGTTCATCCATTCTACGTTGCTGAATAGCATGCGTAATGAATTGGGAATGAACACGATAGTCTGTGCGAAAATGATCGGCATAACACCCGAGCTGTTAACACGCAGGGGAATATATGTTGATTGACCGCCGTAGATCTTTCTACCGACGACCTTTTTTGCATACTGAACGGGTATTTTTCGAACACCTTGCGTCAGATATACAACGAAACCGATCACAATGACCAGTATCACAATGAGTATGATCTCAACCAACAGATCGCGAGCACCTGCACGTAGCATGGATATCTCGTTAGCGATCGTTGCAGGGAGACGAGAAATGATGTTAACCATAATGATAAGTGAAATACCGTTTCCGATACCCCTATCGGTGATCTGCTCACCCAGCCACATCAATAATATAGTTCCTGTTACCAGTGCGATCACTGTCATTACTGTAAATCCAAAACCAGGATAAGCCACTACGCTTTGGTAGTTTGCCTGAAGTTTCTGCAAATAACCGGCTACCGCCCAGGCTTGCATTCCACCTAAGAGAACGGTACCGTACCGTGTGATCTGTGTGATCTTACGACGGCCTGCTTCGCCTTCATTCCTGAGACGCTGAAAGTACGGGAATACACTACCAAGCAAAGTGATAATAATGCTGGTGCTGATGTAGGGCATAATACCGAGTGCAAAAACGGTTGCCTTCTTGAATGCACCTCCGGCAAACATATCCCATAAGCCAAGCAGAGTATTGTCCATTCCCGATGCAGCCACTGCCAGTAGTTTTGTGTCAATTCCGGGTAAAGGAATATGAGCACCAACACGAGCTAAAAAGAGAACAAACAATGTAAAGAACAAACGTTGTCTCAATTCTTGGATCTTAAACATGGAACGAACACTTTGCATCATAATACTACAGCCTTTCCACCTGCTGTTTCAATCTTTTCTTTAGCTGTTTCGCTAAATGCATCGGCGGTAATTTCCATTGCTTTGGTCATTTCGCCGTAACCAAGGATCTTAACAGGTTTATTCAGTTTCTTAATCAGTCCATACTCTTTAAGTGTCTCTGCGGTTACCACCTTAACGTCTTCAAGAAGGTTCAATTCCTGAAGATTTACGATCTGGTATTCCTGGCGGAAGCGTTTGTTTGAAAAACCACGCTTGGGTGTACGACGCTGTAATGGCATCTGACCACCTTCAAACCAAGGATGATGTTTCGAACCACTACGTGATTTCTGTCCATTCATACCACGACCGGCGGTTGTGCCCCATCCGGTGCCCGGACCGCGTCCGATGCGTTTTGTTTTTTTTATAGTTGAACCCGCTGCAGGGGTCAATTTAGATAGACTCATGATACCTCCTCTACTTTTAAGAGATGAGGAATTTTATTTATCATTCCACGAATCGCAGGATTGTCCGGCATGATCACGGATTTCCGGATCTTGCCTAATCCAAGAGCTTCAATAGTCTGATGGGTTTTTCCCCGGTAGCCAATTGCGCTTTTGATCTGGGTGATCTTAAGTTTCTTTTGCTGTGCCATTTTAATTAAAAACCTCCTCGACTGTCACACCCCGTCGTTTAGCGACCATGTAAGCATCTTCGAGTAATTCCAAAGCATGCATGGTTGCTTTTACAACATTATGTG
>CAZSGO010000115.1:0-5799 GCA_964606395.1 uncultured bacterium | reverse complement strand
ATACAGCAAAGATACGGCGATGAAAGACGGACCGAAATGGTTGCGGATGCCGGTGATTTTTCTGTGGAAGATATGATCGCCGACGAAGAAATGGCCATTACCATTACGCATAACGGTTTTATTAAGCGTACGCCCGTCAATGTATATCATGCACAACGCCGTGGCGGTGTCGGTAAAAAGGGTGCTACGGCAAAGGAAGATGATTTCATTGAAAATCTCTTCATTGCCTCAACACATGATTATCTGATGTTCTTTACGAACCTGGGCAAGGTATATTGGCTTAAAGTCCACGAATTGCCCCAGGCAGGACGCGCAACCCGTGGTCGTGCGATCGTCAATTTGCTTGAATGTGAAAAAGACGAAAAAGTCAGGGCTTTCCTGAATATACGTGATTTCACAGAAGATAAATATGTGATCGTTTCAACGAAAAAAGGTACGATCAAAAAAACCAAACTCGATGCCTACAGCCGTCCACGCCGTACAGGTATCATTGCCGTTAATTTACAAGATGGTGACGATATTGTCGGTGTTGATATCACTAATGGCGAACAGGATATTATTCTCGGTACACGCAAGGGTAAGGCGATCCGGTTCAACGAGACACATGTCCGGGATATGGGCCGTTCGGCAACCGGAGTTCGCGGCGTAACACTTGACGGTGATGATGATGCCGTTGTGGATATGGTCGTTGTAAACCGGGAAGGAGCTACGGTTCTTGCCGTGAGTGAAAACGGATATGGAAAACGATCGGATATTATGGATTACCGTATCACTAACCGTGGCGGTAAAGGTGTTATAACGATCAAAACAACAGACAAGGTAGGACAGATGGTCGCCTTGAAGGAAGTTGTGGATTCGGATGATCTGATGATCATTACAACCGGTGGATTGCTCATACGTCAGCACATCAACCGTATTAACACACTTTCACGTAATACTCAGGGTGTTCGTTTGATCAATTTACATGATCAAGATCGAATTTCAGCAATTCGCTATGTCATGGAATCGGACGAAAGCAATGACGAATTGCAGGAAATGAAAAGTGAATAAATGATAGCAGAAAGACTGACAGTTATTCGCGAGGATATTAAACGCTACAGTCCGTACCCCGATCGGGTACGGATCGTAGCTGTCAGTAAAAAGCAGCCCATTGAAAAAATGCGTTTGGCTGTTGCGGCCGGGATCACAGATCTCGGTGAAAATCGAATACAAGATGCACTGGATAAGTTTTCTGTTGATGCTTTTGATGGAATTACCCGGCATTTTATCGGTTATCTGCAATCGAACAAAGCAAATAAATGCTTGCAGAATTTTAATTGGCTTCATAGTTTGCAAACAGAGAAACTTGCTAAGCTAATTGCAAACAGCGAATACCGGATAAAATGCCTTATTGAGGTCAATATCTCCGGAGAAAAAAACAAATCCGGTTTATTGCCGGATGAGCTTTCCGCCTTTGTGAAAAAGGTAAGAGAATTTGACGGATTGGAAATCCGCGGTCTCATGGGAATGGCGGCTTTTACGGATGATGAATCCGAGATCCGCCGGTCTTTCGCATTATTGCGGTCGCTGGCAGAAGAATATAAAACCTTAGAGACCGCTCAGTTCAAAATGGACGAGCTGTCAATGGGCATGACACACGATTACCGAATTGCGTTGGAAGAGGGAGCGACCCTTTTGCGTATCGGAACCGGGATATTTGGACCAAGGAGTATGACATAATGAATTGGATAGATCTTTCAGGAATGGAACGACCGGGTACTTTACCCGAAAACTGGACATTTTTTTCAGCTAAGGAATATTTGACAGCCAAGGAATTGGCAACATATGAAGGACCTTTCTTATTTACATTTTATTCTGAAGATATAGCCGAAAATGCGCTGTTCGCCGTTCGTGACCATATAAACGTTTCCGGTATCAATCCTTTGCGTGGACATAATGATAACGACTTGGGAGTAAGATTTCCCGATATGTCACATCCTTATGCACCCGTGCCGAATTTTAATATCGAAGACGCTATTATCATTCGTGCAGGCCGGAATGTTGAGCATCCCGTGGATGCCATTGAGGCAAATGAACTTGTGTTTCAGACAATTCTTGCAAAGCATCAATTGAAAACCGTGTATGCTGTGATCTATGGTAAAAAGGTCAAGGCGGATAAAATTATAAAATTATTTCAGGGAGAATAACATGCATAAAAATTCAATGAACAAAGTGGTTTTAGTCGGCCGTTTGGGCCAAAATCCCGAACAACGGGCCATTCCCAGCGGGACAGCCGTAACCAATTTTTCGGTTGCCACCAACGAAACCAGAAAAAACCAAAATGGCGAATATATGGATTCCACAGAATGGCATCGTTGCGTATCTTTCGGTAAAACCGCCGAATATATCGGTAATTATTTTACGAAAGGTCGCTTGGTTTATGTTGAAGGTCGTTTACGCACCCGTAAATGGAATGATAACAATAATGCAACACATTACACAACAGAGATCATGGTAGATACGGCGATGTTGTTGGATCGTGCTCAGCAGTCAGATGGCGGCAATAACGGTGGCGGCGGTGTATATGCACCACAAAATAACAATCGACCAGCACAAACTTCTTCAGAAGCGCCCATGGAACCGAACATGCCCGAAAATGAAGAAGAACTGCCTTTCTAAGGAAAACATATGACCGAACGAGAATTTGAAAATACTACCTTCGCTCAAGAAGAAGAACGGCAATCCATTGTTCTTTGCCCTGTTTGCGGTGAACCCGTCAACAACCATTCTGCGGAAGAAATATTTACCGTAGATTTGGTTGAAAGTGATTTTAGGATCCGTACTTTAGAAGACGATGTTCTTGATACATGGCTGGTGTTTTGTCATCACTGTTTCTATGTTACGCATGATTTTACCCAAATACCCAATGAGATCGACAAAGTGCAAGATGTGATCGAATCTGAGCGTTATAGGGAAAGATTTACCGATACAAATCCCACGACTCTTGAACTTTTTGAGCATTATTTATATATGCTTGAAGAGGTTAAAGCGCTACCAACCGTTTTTGCCGATACCTATTTGCGGATGTCCTGGCTATACGATGACGATGGGAATGAGACCATGGCATCAGAGTACAGAGAAAAAGCCATTGTGTATTTTGCAAAAGCGTTACTTCTGGGAGATCTTGACGAGAAAGATATTTCAATGATCTATTATTATATATCCGAATTAAGCCGAAGAAAAGGTGAATTTGACAGAGCAAAAAAATCCCTTATGAAAATGGATATGCAAATTCCCATGTTCAAAAGGCTTTTTGATATGCAGTCGGTATTAATTCGAGATCGCAATAAAGCTGCGGTTGCTATGCCGCGAGAGGAGAATTGACCATGATGATAAACTATCCGGAATTCGAGGCGATGCTTCTTGAGCAGGAAGCCGGGGCAACGACAATTCTTCTAAAGTATATTCATATATTGAACCGGTATTTTACCGAAAACAATGAGTTGTCACCCGATGCTCAAAGAGAAGCATTGGATTTTATTTATGATGAGGCCAGGACCGCTCACCCCCTGATCGCGATATTCCCTCATTTGCAAGCGTTCATTATCAGTGAAATTGAATCGGGCAAAAAAATTCCCGATATTCTTTTGGAGTATGGAAACAGGATCAAAACGAATAACGATAAAACCGTTACCACTACGGTGAACAAACTGATCAAAGACGGCTCGAAGATCTTCACCTTTTCCCATAGTTCGGTTGTGCGAAAAGCCATTATGGAAGCGGCGAAAACAGGAAAGCGTTTTGAAGTGATCCTTACTGAAGCACGTCCGGTCGGAGAAGGCTTGTCATTGGCAAAATTTTTGGGCCGTGCCGGCATCCCGGTATCGCTTTATACCGATGCGGCAATGGAGCTGGCAATTTCCCGTTGTGATATCGTATTGGTGGGAACGGATTGGTATTGGCATCGCGGTTTTATCAATAAGATAGGGACTCACTCGGCATTACGTATTGCCGATGAGCGTGAAAAATCTTTTTATGTCCTCAGTGACAGCAGTAAATATATGCAAACGCCGCCCTCGGATTGGTCCAGGGATAAACATCCTGAATCACAGATCCTGATGGAAAAGATCGAAAATGTGACAGTTCATAATCCATATTTTGAATCCATATGGTTTAAGGGTGTGAGCAATATTATTATTGATGGCGAAATGAAAGCGTTTAATGAGAAGAATGAGATCATAATGTAGGAGATGTTCATATGTCACAATACTACAATTATAAAACCGCATTACTGATCCTGTTAATGAGTTTAGTGGCCTATCTTATTCTTGTTCTTGGATTCTACTATAACGATTCCTTAATGGGAAATACCCCCCAAGCAACTCGTTTTATAATTCAGGGCATATTTGAATGTGTATTGCTTTTGCCCTTACTTCTATATGTTATCGGGAATGGAAAATCCGTTAAACATGCATTTCGATTGCGTGCGATATCCCTCCGCGCGTTGCGTGATATTGTTTTTGTTGCGGTTGGTATGATCATATTGGTCGAATTCATTCAGTATATAATGGACGTCATTGTGGGAAATGAGCATTTTATAAATGATGATCTTAAAGTTCTTTATCCTTTGAATTATCTGTTGATAGTTCCCGTGGTGGGAATTATTGTGCCGATAGTGGAAGAGGGTGTGTTTAGGGGGTATTTGCTACGGATCATGTTGAGAAATAAGTTTTCTCCGATTTTTGCCATTGTATTACAGGCATTGCTTTTTACCGTTGCACATTTAAGCTTTCAAAACGCACCTGCCATATTTGTAGCAGGAATTATATTGGGTTATATCGCTTATTCCTTTTATTCTATTCTTCCCGGTATTATTATTCACAGTATTTTCAATATATTGGTTTTGATCGATATCAATGTGCCGCAATTGCGCGAGAGTATCCTGTACGGCAACCCTGTTGTTCCTTGGTTGATCTTTGCCGCCGGTAACTTATTGCTTATAATCGGCCTGGTTAACATACACAAGAATGTTCAGGTGCACCGTAAACGTAGAGATGGAGAAGGAGTAAACTATGAGAAATAATGAAGTTATATTACTTGTAGATACCTACCGAAAATTGCACCGGCGCGGCGCGAAAGTAAATTTAGTCAATATTATCGATAAAACCCACCCCGCCGACCTCGCTTTATTATTTCGTTCGTTTACGCAACATGAGCGTTTATATTTCTTTTCTTTGATAAAATCAAATGAGCAAAAGGCTGAAGTATTATCTGAAGTAGATGACAATATTATCGTTGAGATCCTGAAATCTTTGAAAAAAGACGACATTATTCACATTTTCCGGGAAATGGATTATGATGATGAGTCCAGTATCCTTCGTCTTTTACCTCAAGAGGAACAACAAGAGCTATTGAAGCTCATGAAAGAGGAAGAATCCCGCGAGGTTGAAGCCTTGATGGGCTACGATGAAGATACCGCCGGTGGTATTATGAACCCGGAGGTCTTTCATTTGCATGAATCTTTAACCGTTGGCAAAGCTACCGAAGAAATACAGAAAAGCGTTGATACCGAAATGGTTTTTTATATTTATGTGACCGACGAACGAACACATTTGATCGGTGTGGTATCGTTGCGTCAACTCATTTTGAACGATCCTCAAAAAAAATTATCTGAGATCATGGTCGAAGATGTTGTCAGTATCAGGCCGGATACGGATCAGGAAGAAGTGGCTCGCTTAGCCTCACGATACAATTTTGTGGCGGTCCCGGTTGTTGATGATGAAAATAAACTTATCGGTGTGGTAACGGTTGATGATATTA
>CAZSGO010000114.1:0-5849 GCA_964606395.1 uncultured bacterium | reverse complement strand
CCGGCCGGCTTAAATACCTGAACAAGTTGTTCGGGAAAAAATATAAACAGAACTAGAATTACCGATGAATACATTAGTCCCGTTTTAAACGCAGAAAGTGCTGCCTTGCTTGCTATCTCGACTTTTTGAGCACCCATATATCTACCCACAAGAGACGTAACCGCGATCTCAATTCCTACAAGTGGGATATATGACACATTGTCCCAATTGAACATAATAGTTGTCGCCGTTGCTATTGAATCACCCATGGAATGAAAGATCAGGATCATTAAATTAAAGGCAAATAAATTCAAGATGAATTCCAAGCCCGGAGGGTATCCAAATTTTAATAACTTTTTCATGATCTGACCGTAATAACGAAAAGATTTCATGACATGGAATTCTTTGCGATTTTTTTTACCGAAATATGCAACAGCTAAAACGATCAGTCCCGAAATACCACCGATAATAGTTCCATAAGCGGCACCGCGAATTCCCAAAGCCGGCAATCCGAGTTTTCCAAAGATCAATACATAATTTAAGCCTACATTAACGATCATAGAAAGTATCCCGGCTACCATAACAACTCGTGTACGACCAATACCGGAAAAATAAGAGCTAAATGCAGCTCGTATTAATCCAATGATCGTACCATAGATCAAAATATTATAATAAATGATCTGATGTTCCATTTGCCCAGCAGAAACGTGCATTATTTCAAATAATTTAACACCTAAGGGCTTCATCAATAAAATAACAGGATAGGCAATTAGTGCAATTAATAAAGCTTGGGTTGTAACGGCAGGACATGTATTCTTACGCTTAGCACCTAAATATTGAGCAACTAAAGCCGTAGAGTACCCGATCAAACCCAAAAAAAATGTCATCATCATAAACGAGGTCAAGCCACCGCCCATCGCCGCATTCATGATCTCGGGACCAAGGCGCGACAAAAACATACGGTCGGTAAAGGTCATCACGGTGTCCGCGGCATAAGAGATGATCATTGGCAGTGCAATAGCCAGCATTTCCCGAATTCCTCCGGGTGCATACTCGCGATTTTTTAACAAAACTTCTGACATTTTCCACTCAATTTTTTTGCTTACAATAATAAAGCCATTCACTATGTAAAAGAAGCAAAAAAGGCGTTAATTTTATATTTCTACGTGATTTAACTAAGTATAATTGATCAAATCCACTTTAAAATACCGGCAAATACGATCAACAACACAGCATTGAGAATTAGCAGACTCCCTATGAATCGAATTTGCTTTTTCTTCTCCCAGTAATAGGCGTAATTCGCCGCCAGGAAAAAAGGGATATAGACCAGAACAAACACCGGCAGTGCACCCCACCACGGGTAAACCCAAACAAATGTAGGGGTCTTTGCTAAAAATATCTCAATGATGGCAAATAAGGCGGCATTGGCGATCGCAAAAAACCAGCGACTCCCTATCCCAAAGATCTTCGTTTTGGGATCAGCCGGCAAAAGTTTGGTCAAGATCACACCTGCGACCGAAAACATAAAACTTAATTCGATGCCAACACCGACAAGTATTAGAAACGATGTTCCTGTCGGAACAGTCCAAAGCGCATGACCCGAAAATTTACAGATCAATGCATTTATGATCTCGAAGAGCCAATGTGTCATATATAAAGCCAAACCCGCGGCAACGGCTTTCCAGTTCTTTTTTTCGATCTCGCTCAAGTAAACAAATACAACAAAAGCCAATATCGGGATCACGATCCAATTAAAATTTTCTCCCGTACGTAGAATACTCAAAGCCCGCTCAGTGGCTTCAGGATGGAATAATTCCATATTAACTCCTTAATTAAATTGATAGATGACCGTTACCGGTCTCAGATCATCGGCTAGTCTTCTTTTTGTTCAAGCACAACCAGCTTAGATTCAATACCGGGTATAACACCTACTTTACGTGCCAATTCGGCATTATCTTCGTCAGACCCATAAAGTTCCAGAAAAAGAAAACCGGCTTCCGAGCAATTTTCCATCACTCCGGCATGAAGCCCTAAGCGCGTTTTTATCAAACAACCCCAGGCCGTCAATACTTGCTGAAGTTTAACTGCGGCTTCTTTGCGTTTTCCAACCAATACAAGTAAAACAGTCTTTTTCATGATATCTCCTTTATCGTTTTTAATATATTTTGGACTTCCAGAGCAAGTGCTTTGGCACTATCTTCTATTTGTTTTTTAAACATATCTGTTGTCTCGCAATCTGCAAAATCCGTCGTAACCTTGATCGCAGACATGGGAATATTCATTTTTTCAGCGATCTTGGCAAAAGTATAACATTCCATATCGGCTAAGCGAGCTCCATGTGCCTTGTGAGATCTGTCACGGCGATCACTATCATTAATACTTCGCCTTACCGATAAACAGGTTTCGCCGGGACCATCACTTAATAGTTCAAGATGGATCGCTTCTTCATTTTCAGTCAAGGTTCTAGAAATATGATATATTTTCCCCAATTCCATAGATTGGGATAACATACCTGCAGAGCCAATGTTCAATATGCGTTCGGGTTGATGATCCTCAAGATAGGCCAATAATGTTCGTTCGGCCATTACCGGACCAACCCCCGTGATTAAAAGATCATAATTTTTACTGCGATATAATGCTGTTTTATTACTGTAAGCTATGACTTTTTCAGCAGATAAAGCATTCAACAAAGGAGCAATTTCTATACTTAATGCAGCAATTATAACCATGATAAAATGTAATGTGATTGAATATAAAATGGAAGAAAATAAGTCCCAAAGATATTAGGGATAAGAGATGTGAGATGATATATCTGTCCTCTTGTCTCATATTCAACAATTTTCGACTTTTTACCATTTTCTCTGTCTAAATCCTGATCTATATTTTTTTGCCTTTTAACTTTTGCCTTTTGCCTTTAACATATTCTTCCCCTAAATTTTATCATGAAACGTTTATCCATAATATCAATTATAATATTTCTTTTTATGGCGATTACTTTGAACGCTGCGGACACCTTGCATATCGCACCTTGCGATGAAGTGGCTGTAACTGTTTTTGGAGATCTGATCTGTCTGTCTCAAAACGAAGGAAAACTTCTAAGATACGTCGATGGGAAATTAGAACATGTTTATTCGGGACAAGATTACGCCAACAAGATTAGTTTACAAAGCCCCATTCGTCCCGTATTGGATGGCACGGGAGTTGTTTATGTGCTTGATGAAGCTACAAACATGATCATTGCATGGGATCGTTTTTTAAATATCCGTTCGATCACACCTTTGCACAAAGATATAATTTCACCCAAGGATTTCACCATAAATTCCGAACATGACTGGCTGATCTACGATGACTTTTATGGCTATATCCTTCAGATACGCCCTGGAGAGGGATTCCCTTCAAACTGGGGAGATCGTCCGGTTTCAGGTAATATTAAGCTGTTCAGCGTTGACCGGTTCGTTATTGTTTATCACGAAGATACAAAACGGCTCAGAATATGTGATGAAAATGGAACTACATTAAAAGAACACCCTTTGCCCGATAAAATTGATGTGTCGAAAATATTTATTCTCAACGCCACCACTTTCGGGCTGCGAGCTAAAGATGGTGTATATATTTGGAAACCTGATGATCATTCTCTTCGTTACCTATCCAATCTGAGGGATGTTATATATCTCTCGCACAAAAAAACATCATATGTTTTGATCAATCAACAGGGAGCCGTAGTTAGCATTCCATGACCCGAAATATTAAAATCCTTGCCGGCATTGTATTATCTTTGCTTATGCTTCCCTTGCTTGCAGGAACGGCAAAGGATCAAATAATCGTTCATCCTGGGCAAACGGTTTATGCTTTACGCCATCAGTTGATCGCCGTAGATTCCATTTCCATAAAACATGACATTCCTTATTTGGTCGACGATCTTTACGGGCGGCTTATTTTATTAAGATCATCGGACGTTCAGGATACAATAACTGTTTATTATAAATTCAGCGACCTGACGGCACCACGAAAAAAAGATCTGGGTATTGGCAAAATTAACACCTGGTTTCCCAAAGATGCAATTGAAGGAAATGTTTCCGCTTCTCAATTATCAAATATTAAAACCAGCGGGTCCGTTTCCCGGCAACTGGAAGTGGGTTCTTCCGGTCAAAGTTTACTGAGTGGAGGGTTGGATATACGCATTAAAGGTGAGCTATCACCCGGCGTTCATATCAATGGAATTATTTCAGATAATGATGCGCCCTTTCAAGATTATTCTTCCACCCAATCCGTTCAGGATGTTGACAACGTTCTCATTCGCATATACTCTGATAAATTCGATGCACAGATCGGTGATGTGCGTGTTAATAATTCCTGGAATCACTGGAGTCGTTTTAATCGAAAATTGATCGGTACTCAGGCAAGTTATAAAAATGACCGCTACGAAGGTGCAGCCTTTGTGGGTTCCGCGCGCGGTAAGTTCAATCGACAAGAGATCGTTGCAAGAGATGGCGATCAGGGACCTTACCGATTACAGGGCTCGGACGGAGACAACGCTATTACCATCGTTCCGGAGTCTGAAAAAGTTTATGTAGATGGGATTGCTCTTAAAAAAACAGACTACACTCTTTACTATACGGATGCCGAATTGTTTTTTTCTTCAGAACTCATGGTATCGGCAAGTTCGCGCATCGTGGTTGAATTTAATTATGTCAATGAGTTCTATTCCCGTTCTTCAATGGGGGCTACCTCTTCCTGGCGTTTCGGAAAGAACTTTAAACTTTCTGCTTCATATATACGTGAAAAAGACGACGAAAATAATCCCGTCGATATTCATTTGTCAAATATAGATCCGGACTCTCTTGCCGGGATCGCATCATCGGATGGATATTTTATTATTTCAACCGCCATTCAAGATACCGCCGGTGATTATACGCTAAGCGGTGATATCTGGAACTATGTGGGCGAAGATCTTGGCACTCATACGGTCTATTTTTATCGCGAAAACCAGAACGGCGGTTATGTGCGCAATTATACAACAGAAGGTAAAATGGTGTATATCTATTCACCGGGTGATCCGTTGTCTCAGTATTTTCCCCGTCGTAAAGTCACACTCCCAACGACCCAATGGGTCGGTTCCATGAACATGGAATTCGGTCAAAAAGACAAAGCTTTTGCCCTGCTTGAAGGCGCCTATTCCTCTTTTAACCCAAACAATTATAATGCAAGCGGAAATCAGGTTTCACCTGCAATTAAATGGGATGCTTCTTTGCCCCTGGGAAAATATTTTTCATTGCAGAGCAATGGGTGGTTCATGGATAAGGATTTTACAAGTTTTGCAAAGATCACCATGCCGGATTTTGAACGATACTTGGGATTTGAGGCCGGAGACAGTATTGTACAATTGGCATCGGTCTCAGCCGATATTCATAATTCTTTTTTAAATTCCAATACCGCTATGGAATATGTGGCCGATGTAAATAAAATTTCCCGCTTACGTATATTGGCTGATGGAAAAGTAAAAATCAAAACGGCGAATTTTCAATATAAATGGTCACAGCTCCTTGATCAGGGATTTTTACCATATTACAGTTTGAACGCATCTGCCGATATTCCCATTTCAAAAAACATTTCTTTTTATACATCACTCTTGAACGATCGTTTTGAACCGATATTTTCTTCTTCTACCGCGTACCACGCACAATCGGCCAAAGCCGGGGTAGCGATCGGAAAGTGGAAAGTTGACTATACCTATCGAAACGATTATAATTGGGAAACAAGCGATTCCAGTTTTCATTCATATTCTCAAAAACATGATGCCTCGGTCAAATTCGACCAGTCGTTCTTTGAAAAAAAATTACAATGGAACACGAGCGCGAGTTATCGTTTTG
>CAZSGO010000113.1:0-5954 GCA_964606395.1 uncultured bacterium | reverse complement strand
TTTTTGGCCATGGTTGTTCCCTTTATGTTTTAGTGTTAACGACAAACAATTATACAATAATTATTTGTTACTACCAATAGTAATTCGCTAAATAATAGATAATAATTACAAATAGCAAATAATTAGCCTATATCAATAATTAGTTCTTCAACTTTTCTTTTGGGTACATGATGAATATCGTTCGCGTCCCGATAGTAGTGGGTATCATTAGATTTTACGTCTTCAAGGAGGATGGTTTCAGCGGGTTTTCCCAAAGCGATCACAAGAGCTATATCATACTTTTCATCAATTGAAAACGCTTCGCGGATCATATCACGCTTAAGAGCGCCAAGCATACATCCGCCAAAGCCCTTTTCCACAGCGGTAAGAAGAATACTTTGAGCCGCAATGCCGACATCAACGCCGTACTTTTTGGAAATATCCATATTGCAAAGGATGATGATATAAGAAGTTGGACGCTCGTTAATGTCCGGACCGGACCAATCTTTCAAATAACCGGCCCAGGCGGTAAAAGGAAAAATGGTAGAACAGGATACTTTCGAATTTAATATGATAAATTTCAAAGGTTGGTCATTTCGTGCGGAAGGGGAGAGGCGAACGGAATCAACAAGATCAAGCAGTTCGTCTTTGCTAAGAACGGGTGCTTGCTCGAATCGCCGATAAGAGCGATTATGCAGCAATAAGTTTTTTATATTCATTTTTCAAATCTCTTTCAATAATGTCGATCATGTAAAGATGCACTGTTTTGCATCTTCACTTTAACGTTATTTATTTTGAATTTGTAAATATATTTTGATGATCTCTTCCGTACTCAGGTTTTCATCTGTTTTAATATGCTTATTCAGGATACTTTGAATTTGAGTTTTTTTATAACCCAATGATTCAAGAGCCATAACGGCATCATTTAGATTTTTTGAAAGTGGTGAATCGGGTGTAAGGCCTGTTATTTGAATGACTTCTTCATCGGAGATCTTGTCTTTCAATTCAAGAATAATTCGTCGTGCGGTTTTATCTCCAACGCCAGGTGCACGTTTAACGGCAGCAACATCACCCTGGACAATATGGTCCATTAACTGATCATAACGAATACCTGAAAGTATATTGATCGCTTGCTTTGGGCCAATGCCGGATAGAGATATCAATTTATCGAACATTTTTCGTTCTTTTTCTTCAATGAATCCATAAAGCTGCAAGATGTCCTCTCTGACATGCAAATAGGTCAATAAACGGCAATGAGAGCCCCGTAAAGGCAATTTGTCATAGGTGTACAAGGTTATGGCACAGCCTAAGCCCATACTGCCTGCATTAAGGACCACCAGATTGGGTTCTTTGATCTCTATTGTTCCTTCGATAAAGTGTATCATGATCATCCTTCTAATTATTCTTGTGAATGTACGGGAGGCTCCAGAGCCTCCCGATATTCTAGGGCGACTCAAGAGTCGCCCGTACATTTTTTATCTATTCTTCAATAAACCAAATTTTATCTGATTATAATGTGTAATCGCCACAGCCAGTGCATCACTGACATCCATTTTTCCTCCAAGTGAGGGTAATTTCAGCATTTTCATGACCATGTATTTCACTTGTTCTTTTGAGGCGGATCCCACACCGGTTAACGCTTTTTTTACGATCGTAGCGGGATATTCATAAACGGGAAGTTCTTTCATTTGACCTGAGAGCATCAATACGCCTCTTGCATGACCCAATTTCAAGGAAGTTCGTGGATTTACATTTGAAAATGTTTCTTCAATGGCAAAGATATCCGGTTTGTGATCATCAATGATATCACAGCAACTTCGATAGAGTATTTCAAGTTTTTCAGAGAAATCTTTAGCTTTGGCCGTAGATATTTCACCGGCGGCCAGAAAGTGGATCTTTGAGCGATCGATCTTGATCAGCCCATAGCCACTGGTATTCAAACCGGGGTCAATACCAAGTATTATCATTCGTCCAACTGTTCCATGATCTCTTCGGAAATTTCAGAGTTATCCCATGCTTTTTGGATATCCTCATGATCGTCGAGAAGATCATAGAGTTTCATGTACTTTCTTGCATCATCTACATTGTCGATCTTTACGGTCGTACCGGGAATTTGCTCAATATCGGCATGAATGATCGTGTAGCTTTCTTTCAATGCTTCATGAACATCGTTAAAACTTGTGGGATCTGTAAGGACGGTAAAACTGTCGCCCTCAGATGTAATATCTTCTGCTCCCGCTTCAAGGGCTTCCATCATGAAAGTATCCTCATCAATACCTTCAGCAGAGACTATAATATTGCCTTTACGGGTAAAATTCCAGTTGACCGAACCGGTTTCACCAAGATTGCCGCCGTGTTTGGAGAGTAGATGCCTGATCTCGGCAACGGTACGTTGCTTATTGTCTGTAAGAACTTCAAGCATTACGGCAACGCCAAAAGGACCGTAACCTTCATAAACGATCTCTTCGTAGTTAACGCCTTCCAGTTCACCGGTACCTTTTTTGATCGCACGCGTTACGGTATCATTGGGTACATTTACCGCACGTGCTGCGATCACTGCTGTACGCATTCTGGGATTCGATTCGATATCACCGCCGCCAATTTTTGCGGCAACTGTGATCTCTTTTAGTATTTTTGTCCACACTTTGGCTCGCTTTGAATCTTGTGCGGCTTTTCGGTGCTTAATATTTGCCCATTTACTATGTCCGGCCATATTTTCTTCCTTGACTTAATCGTTAATATTTCTATCAAGTAAAATAGGATTTTAATAGTATAAAAGCAATTAATAAGAGAAGGAGGAATTGAGAATTATTAAACGCATTTAGGATAGGTAAATGCTAATTCAAATATCATAATGTAGTGAAGAATTATTGGTATCGACGAGAGCATAAAATGTTCATATGATGATGGCCAACAAGTTAAGTAATAAAACACCCAATAATAAAAACGGCGCCCGAAGACGCCGTTTTTCTCTCTCTCAAATCTAATATCTATTTTACCAGTAGCATTTTTTGCGTTGCTTGTTGTCCGTTAACCTGAGCCCTAAGCAGATAGATGCCGCTTGCCAGTTTATCTCCGCTTACATGAATGTTGTATTCACCTGAGGTATAATACCCGTTCGCAACGACAGATACGACCTCGCCGGACATGTTATATAGCTTGATATCAACATCCTGAGCTGTTTGTATACTGAAAGGAACCGTAAAACTTGGGTTGAATGGATTAGGGTAGCTGGCTTGCATTGAAAATTCCTCAGTTTCAAGAATGCTATGATGTTTTAATCTTAAAGTAAGTTCTTGAGTGGCTATGATCTCTGATAGTCCACTTTTATCTACAGCCAATAATCTATAGGTATAGGTTTTGCCGGGAATGATCATGGTGTCATTTGTTTTATAGGAATTAAAATTGTTTTTAGCGCTTACTGCACTTACGCGTGCAACTTCAACATAGTTTGTTGAATTATCTGAACGTTCTACACTATATTCAAGCAGATTATTTTCAGCTGAAACTCTCCATGCCACTTCCACAGTGCTTTTTTTCAGTGTGACATCAAATCTGTTAAGCTCGACACTGCCTGTATAAACCGGCTCTTCGATCGGGTCTTCAACAATTTCTCCGGGTGTGATCGTGGGTGTATTAATATAATTGATAGCTTGCTTTGCCTGGGTTAGATCAAGTCCCCCCGAAAATGTTTCCATTTCATAGTCATAGTACAAGTTATTGATTCCAGGTATACTTGTGGGGAAGAAAATATTGCCGTTATCTAATGATGAGACCATCATTGTAATATGCAAAAGATCGGAAGGAAAAGCAGGATCTGTTGATATTGAAGTGAAATATTCTTTAAATGCACTTGAATTTGTGTTGCTGCCGAATGTAACGGCAAAAACGTTGGAATAAGTATCGGTTATATTGACAAGATTATAAAGATCGATACCATAGTTAGCTATCGTACCTGTAAGTACACCTGTTTTTTCAACTGTAACCTTGTTGTTTAATACAGCCAGATCACCAAAAATATCCACGGGATATTGAACATAGATCATACCATCCCCAATAACATCAGTGCCATCTGTCATATAGGCCTGTACATCAAATTCGTATGTATTCGAATCTTCATTTTCGTTCAAAACTCCATTGCTGAACATAACATGGATCTGACCGGTTTCAGATAATGCAAATGAAGCCAATATCACGAAAAATAATCCCACTGTGAGCTTCTTCATTTGAGCTCCTTTCGCGTAATTTGTTTGCTTTAAAAAATCTCTCTCTCTCATTGTCTCTTCTCACTTTAAAAAATCTTTCTCTCTCATTGCAAGATCAATCTACAACAATATACAATGCCTAACAATACCCCCAGGTTATAATTGATTGATTGTTAAATAAATAGGGGGCAAAAAGGACTTTTATGACCAATTTTAACACATAATTAATTTATCTAATGTCGTTTATTAAGTCTTTTTGCTTCAAGTTTAAATAACTAAACAAAAAACTGTATTATTGTCTTATTTATTAAGAAAACGAAGATTTATTTAAATAGTGTAAATTTAGGTCATCAAATTAATGCCTAACCCGCCTTTTCTTTACTTAAACATCATAAGTATTATGGTGTATTTCGAAAACAGTAAAAGTATAGGGGAGTATCGGAAGAATGGGATATTAATGTTTTTTACAAAAAAATGTATTTTAAATCAAAAAAAAACCGCTCCTGATTTAGGAGCGGTTTTCTATTTAATGTCAATAAATTCTTATCTTTTGACTTTTTTCTTTACAACTGTTGTATCAAGATCTGTGAACTGAAGTTGAAGTTTTTCAATTTCCCGGCTTAAGTCCTGAAGTTGTTGTGTTGCACGAATATTGTTTTGTGTAACGGTACGGCGAAGATTGCTAACCTTCTTGTCAACATCATCAATACGACTACGTAATTGTGCTGCATTTAATTCAACAATTGATCCTAATGAATCAACACGTGTGTTCAAGTAGAACATATCGCTTGAATGCTGATCTCTAACATCACCTAACTCATCTTTTAATTCAATAAAGCGCTGGCTGTTTTGGTTGATGTGTTTTCTATGGCCAATAAGGCGAACATCAAAATCATGCAGGTCATCAGAATAACCCTGGTATTTCTCTTCGATACTTTGTGCACGGGAATTCATGTCGTTTAATCGTCCGTCAAAAGTGGTTTGATAATAATACATAAACCCTAATGCGGCAAACAGAAGAACCCATAGAAGAGACATAAAAAACTTTTTCATTATTTACTCCTAATTTCAATACAATAATTCATTTTGATAACAAGACAAAAGCTATAAAAAACTTTGTCGAAATGCAATAAAATGCTCATAAAAATATAATTATTTTTCAACTCATTGGCGCCGTGTGAAAATATATTGTAAAAAGGTTTTAATAATTGATTATAAATGAATTGCTGACTTGTAAAATTGTATGCTTTGGATTTAATTGCGTAATAATTCTAATATTTTAGCGAAGAAAAGTGCTATTTATTTTGCGTTTTTGTTTTTTCTTATCGCTAAAATTTCGTCTCGCAGTTCAGCGGCTTTTTCAAATTCAAGTGCTTTTGCTGCTTCTTCCATCTGTATGGTCATACGTTCAATAAGATCCATAGCCTCAAATTTAGAAAGTTTATTTATTTGTTTAATATTCTTTTGGCCCGGTGCGTAATCGGTTTTCATATCCGCAATGGATGTGATATTCCTTATCTCGGCTTCGCTCTTGTAGATGGTTTTGGGAGTGATCCCTCTTTTAATGTTGTTTTCCATTTGTACGTCACGCCGGCGATTTGTTTCATCTATGACACCCTTCATGGCTGCACTCATTTTGTCTGCATAAAAAATAACGGTACCCTCAATGTTTCGTGATGCACGTCCCGCAATTTGGAATAGTGATCGTTCGGACCGTAGAAAACCTTGTTTGTCTGCCCCCAGGATCGCTACCAGAGATACTTCGGGAAG
>CAZSGO010000112.1:0-6003 GCA_964606395.1 uncultured bacterium | reverse complement strand
ACCGAAACGCGTCCGCTGTTCGACGTACCGCCGAAAATAGTGGCGAAGCCGGTGCGACTGCCGAAGTTGACATTGACATTTTCCAATTCCGGAACAGAGGTAGAGATCAGCGATTCGATCTGTTTAAAATACATATTCGTTGTCGGAAGGGCTGTCCCAACCGGCAGTTCCACATCAAAGTCGATCTCACTGTCATCGGTTTTGGGCATGAACTCGAAACCGACCTGACCCAGTAAAATAATGGAGGCAATGAATAAGGCAAAGATAGACAGGACAACCGTCTTCTTGTGCCCAAGCGACCATTTTAAGGATCTGCGGTAAGTACGACCCAGACCGTCAAAGAATTTGCCCATGCCGTTATCGAATTTTCTCATTCCCTTGGTTTTGTGCTCTTGCTGTTTTTTGGACAGAAGTTTGGAAGAGAGCAGAGGAACGAGGGTTAATGAAACAAGCAGTGAAACGGTCAATGATACAATGATCGTTAAAGCAAGGTCTTTGACCATCATGCCGGCCATACCCCCAACGAACAACATGGGAATAAAAATAGATAAGGTTGTTAGCGTAGAGGCCATCACAGCGGTTCCAACTTCCGAAGCACCCTTGTCGGCAGCAATACAGATAGGTTCATTTTCTTCGCGGTTCCGCCTGAAAATATTTTCAAGCACAACCACCGAGTTATCTACAAGCATACCGATCGCGATCGCCAGTCCTGCCATGGAAATAATATTCAGGGTGACACCCAGCAGGTTCATGACAAAGAAAGTCACAACAATGGAAACCGGGACCGATACGGCAGTTGTCAGTGCTGAACTGAAACTGCGCAGGAAAATGAAGAGTACCAAGGCCGTTAGGAAAAATGCCAGGGTCGCTGTGGTTGCCAGATTGGTTGCCGATTCGGAAATGAACTCGGACTGGTCAAAGTGCACAAAGAGCTTGATGTCTTTACCCACTTCATTTTCGATCTTGGCCAAGGCTTCATTGGCGGCTTTACATACTTGTACTGTATTGGCATCGGATTGTTTTTGAATATTGATATTGATCGTGTTGGTTCCGTTATCACGAACAATGGCCGTAATATCTTTATAACCATCAACCACACGGGCGACGTTTTTCAAAAAGATCGGATCACCGTAATCGGAATAACCGACAATGGTATTCTTGATATCTTCAACGCTTTGGAATTCCGAATTGGTCACCACGGAAAATTCCAGGTTACCCTCTTCGATCAAACCACCCGGGATGGGAAGATTGGCATAGGTGAGCATGCTGACAACATTCAAAATGGAAATATTGTTCGCTGCCAGTTCGTAGGGATTGATATTGACCTGGATCTCCCGTTCAAGTCCACCGTTCACGGTAGCCGAAGCCACACCGTCAATTCGCTCAAGGCGCGGTTGGACCTGATCTTCAACCAAACGACGCAGTTCCGCATTACCCAGCTGGTCCGATGCGATCATCAGACGCATAATGGGCATCATGGAAGGGTCGAAGACCACGACCAGAGGATCGGAAGCGTCGGTGGGTAAATAGTCACGAACCATGTCAACGCGACGGCGGATATTGGTCTCCGCTTGATTCATGTCCGTGCCCCAGTCAAATTCCACCATGATCAGTGAGGATCCTTTGTTGGATGTTGAACTGATGTGCTTAATGCCTTCAACCGTACTTACCGAACTTTCAAGTGTTCTGGAGAGAGTGTTCTCAATATCTTCAGGACCCACGCCTTCATAGTTGGTGATCACGACCGCCATAGGAAATTCCATATCCGGATAAAGGTCCAATTTTAAATTGGACAAACCGAAGATACCGAACCCGATCGCGATCAGATAGACCATAAAAAAGGTAATGGGCCGCTTAATACTTAATGATGATAATTTCATATAATAAACCTCTTTGGGGATTATTCAACAATAGTGACCATTGTGGAATCGTTCAGATTATTTTGTCCCATGACAACGATCAGGTCTCCAAGATCCAAACCACCGGTAACTTCATATTTTGTTTTAGACTCAATGCCGATCTCTAAGGCTGTTTCCAGGGCGACACCGTCGCGAACGATAAAACAAGAATAGGTCTCAACCACTTTATCATCACGGAAATTTGTACCGTTCCCCTTTAGGACCGTTTGTTTGAATGTTGAGGCTTTGTCAATAGTTAAGGCATTTTCACGTTCATGTGTAACGATATTGACGCGTGCGAACATACCGGGTTTTAAATGACCGTCTTCATTGTCGGCGAGGATCTCGATCCTGGCTGTTCTTGTCATCGGATCGATCACGGGAGAAACGGTTTTTACCACGCCCTCAAACAATTCACCGGGATAGGTGTTCACGCTGATCTCGGTGCGTTGGCCTTCTGCCACATATGCCAGATCGTATTCCGTAACATTGATATCAACTTTAACAGTTTCGGTTTGATGGACGGTCAGAAAAGGTTTTTGTGGTGTGGACATATCACCGATACGGTAAGCAAGATTTGATACAAATCCACTGATCGGTGCGGTGATAGTGGCATAACTTAATTGTGTGTCGGCCATATCCATCGCAGCTTTCGCTTGTTTTAACCCTGCTTCGGCAACGTCTTTTTGTGTGACGATCTGATCCCACTGACTATCGCTGATCGCTTTAGCGTCATAGAGTTTTTTCGTACGTTCATATTCAACTTTGACATTGGCAACCTGACTTTTTGCGCTAAGATAAGCCGCTTCTGCCTGTGCTTTAGCGGCACGAACCGTTGCGTCGCTGATCTTGGCAAGCACAGCACCTTTCTTTACGTAATCGCCGTTTTTAACAAAAATATCCATGACCGAATCAGTCAATTTGGGATAAACGACAACCGAAGGGTCACCGCTGATATCGCCAAGATACTGAACTTTTTGAGCTATATATTCAGGGGATACCGTTTTAGTATAAACCGGGATTATAGTAAGGTCGTTGCCTTCTTTTTGCGCGAATACCGGCTGTAGAAGTTTTTCCACTTTTGAAAGATAACGACGGGCTTCGGTTTCACTGACATCCCCTTGCAGGTCATCTGTCAGCACTTTAATGTCATTCATGGTTTTTTTATAATCTATTTCAGCTGCCGGTTTAGCACCCGGAGCCCCGCAAGATATCAGCACAAAACTGATGATCATTAAAAAGGAAATTAATTTTACAGTATTTTTCATCTTGTTCTCCATTATTTAGTCAGCAAATTGTTTAATGATTTTTTTAAGTCTTCTACAGCAATATTATACTGGAAGACAGAAGAAATATAGTTGGATTTTGCACCTAAGTAACCGCTCTCGGCACTTGTTAATTCAAGCCGTGTTGCTGAACCGTTCTCATATAAGAGTTTTGAAAGTCGCAATGCTTCTTCAGCTTGTTTGACAACATTTTCGGTAGCATAAATATTGGTTTGCATTTCTGCAACCTTGCGATAGGCCGCATCAACATCGGTATAAACATAATCTTCTATCTGTTCCATTTGATATTGTGCTTCTTTTACGCCGATATATGCCTTTTGTATACTTGCCGCGTTCTTTCCGCCATTAAAAAGAGGAAGAGAAACACCTACATTTACGTTATATGAACGAAGGTGGTCCAAGTCGGCAAAGACATCATCATTGGCTTGCCATTGAACATTTCCACCAAGTTGTACCTTGGGCATAATGGAGCTCCAGGCAAGATTGCGCTGATACTTGGCGATCTTCTGTTGTTCTTCGCCCATCTTGAGCTCCAGGCGCTCTGTTTTAGTCAATTCAAGAAGATCATCAATGCTCATGCCGGCGTAGGGATTATCGATCTGCTCAAGCTTACCGGTCACGGTGATCTCTGTAAGTTCCGGGTCGTTGATAAAGGTCTTAAGATTTGCAAGCGCCGAAACCAGTTGATTTTTCATTGAGACAAGTTGCGGTTTATAAGATTCGTAGCGAACCTTGGTCTGTAGAACATCCAACTGAGTGGCTTGTCCGACGGCCTGACGCTGTAAAGCCAGCTGGTAGCTTTCTTCTGCAGAAGCCAGCCCCATTTCAGTTGCTTCAACCATGGAGTTCAGCATCTGTGACTGATAATAAAGCAAGCGGATCGTGTGAATGACGGTGTTGACCTGATCTTGCAGGGAAAGCTCGGAAAGATTGACTGCAACAGAGGACATTAATTGACCGTTAATGATCGCGCCACCGGTAAATATAGGATATGATAGCTGAATTCCGGCAACCGAGGTATATTTTGTGCCCATCTGCAATTCTTGGGGTGGGGCGGGACCATCACCATCAAAGTCAACGACCATGACAGATAGTTCGAGGTTGTCCTGTAATTGATAAAATGATGAAACCGTGGGGAAGAAATTCGCCATAGTTTCACGTGAGGAAACTTTCGCTTTTTTAAGCGATGCTTCGGATAGTTTGATCTGAAGGTTGTTTTTCAGTGCGAGCTTCTCAGCTTCTTCAAGTGAGATCTCACGTGCAGAAAGCGCAACGGCCAGGATCATTATGAGTGTTAAGATCTTTTTCATTTTTTCTCAAATCCTCCTTGGATCAGTTTCATGAGTTCATTGGTATGACATGCCAGATCTAGGTCTATATTGTTCATTTCTTTCATCTTTGGACCGGTTGAGTGGTGGATCATACCCATCAAAGCGGCACGTAAAAGATTTGGAGAAATGTCATCACGCAACTCATTGTTCCGGATGCCATCATCAAATATTTTTTGGACTGCATCTTGTTGTCTTATGAAGAAATCTTCAATGATCTCAACGCCGAAAGATGCATTGATCTCTTTGTTCATGATCTTTTTAAATAGAGTGAACAGGTGTGGGTTGACATCTGAAAAGTTGCACATTCTGTTGATCAGGGTTCTGATCTTGTTCCAGACGGTATCGTCAGAATTGGCAATAGCCTCCATTCCTTCCAGAATACGCTCTACAGAATGATTGATACAAGCTTTGAATATTTCTTCTTTGCCCGGGAAATGGTAATACAGAGCTGCTTTTGTGATACTAAGTTCATCGGCGATCTCCCTCATGGAAACACCTGCGTAACCGCGTTCCGCGAAGGTTCTGATGGCAACCTCGATGATCTTGTCATGTGTTGTTGTGTTTTCGGTCATATATTAGACTCCTTTAAAACTTACTAAACGGAAGGTAAGTAACAAAGTTCCCGAAGTCAAGAAAAAAACTTACCGAGCGGTAAGCGGCACCGATGGCGCCGAAAGATTAAAGAAAGATTTAAGAATGCTCGCGGGTTATCCTGAACTTGCTCGCCATAGCGAATCCTCCAGCCGGCTGAGTAGCATGGTTTCAGCCCCGAAGGGGTCCCGCAGGGAGACCTCCGCGAGCATTCAATACGAAAAAATTGGACGGGAATGCAGTGTTTGTTTAGCTTAATAATAAATTTAGAAACCGGATTGACACAGAGATCTCGGGTCCATGCTACGCCTCTGGCTTCGCCATGGCGAGCAAGCCCGGGATGACAATATATATATTGTTAATCTGGAGACACGATAAATTGCGTTTTTATATCTTATTTGGAAAGTTTTTTCTGAAAGCCTTCCACAAACTTTGCCACATGCATTCCATCCATCAGCGCATGATGAGCATGTACACCGAGCGGCATCATTTTTTTCCCGTTCTCTTCGAACATTTTTCCAAAGGTCAGAATGGGAATACCTTCCGTGGTGGGCAGGTCCAAAGGATGTTTTACCGAGGTGAAGTTGATCCAGGGCATAATGGAGTAGTAGATGGTTTCGGGACAATCCTTTGAGGTGTCAAGATCAGGATAAGCTTTTACCCGCTGAATTTCTTTTTCAGCGTTGATCAGAAATGTCTCAAAAGTATTGTTGTATTCCAGCATGGCATAACCCAGTTCGCCGTCATCGCGCATGATGGTGGGGGAGCCGTTGACCTTATCGTAGATAACCGGGTTGCCATCTTTTATGCGACATCTGAATTCGGGGATCTCGTTGGCGGCCTGCAGGGATAAATAAAAATAATACAAGAAAAATGATATGTTCAATTCTTTGGCAC
>CAZSGO010000111.1:0-6044 GCA_964606395.1 uncultured bacterium | reverse complement strand
ATTCCACATATTTAGCTAAAGTATAGATCAACTCATCCGTTTTGTAGCGTGTTACGGATGATATATGCATGACAGGAATATCGACCTCAAATTCATCTTCATAACTTTCAATATCCACACTGTCCATTTTCGTTATGCAAAGCAAACGTGGTTTATGAGCTAATTCTGCATTGAAAGATGTTAATTCTTTTAAGAGCGTTTCGTAGGCTTCTTTGATATCCAATTCATTCACATCGACCATGAAAAGTAAGACCTGTGTACGCTCAATATGACGCAGGAACTGGTCGCCAAGTCCTTTTCCCAAATGCGCTCCTTCGATCAATCCGGGGATATCCGCCATAACAAAGGACTTATAATCTCCGTATCGAATGATCCCAAGATTAGGGATCAAGGTTGTAAAAGGATAATCCGCGATCTTGGGCTTTGCGGCCGAAATAGCCGATAGTAAAGTACTTTTACCTGCATTGGGAAAGCCCACGAGTCCGACATCGGCCAAGATCTTGAGTTCGAGTTCTACGTTTAGCTGATCTCCGGGTAATCCGGGTTTTGCAAAACGAGGTGCTTTATTGACGGAGTTAGCGAAATGCTGATTTCCCCATCCCCCGTTACCTCCCTTGGCGACAACAAAGACCTGACCGTCTTCAACCATATCGGCGATGACCTCATTATCTTTATCAAGATCTTTGATCAAGGTCCCAACGGGAACATTGATCGTTATATCTTTGCCTTTTTTACCCGAACGGTTATTGCCTTCGCCGGGACGACCATTATCGGCTTTGTACTTTCTATTGTAACGCATATCCTGAAGTGTGTGCAGTTGCGTGGTCGCAACAATGTTCACCGATCCGCCGTCACCGCCGTCGCCCCCATCGGGTCCGCCTTTAGGCATGAATTTTTCACGATGAAAACTGATGCAGCCCCCACCTCCGTTACCGGCAGTGATCTCAATTTGAGCTATATCTACAAATTTCATCTTTTCACCTTATTTGCTTTCCGAAGAAACTTTAGCTGATTCTTTTTTCTTATAGTCGTTGACGTAGAATCCTTCGCCCTTGTAGATAACACCGCCCCCACCGGAAAGCAAACGAACCAGTTCGCCGCTGCAATCGGGGCATATTTCCAAGGGTTTATCGGTCATGTTCTGATATCTCATTAAATGCTTACCGCACTGCTTGCATTTATATTCGTAATTTGGCATAGGTCTTCTTTTATTTTACCTGCAAGGCTGCAACAGCCGTCAGGTTAACAATATCCTCGGCGGAACAACCGCGTGATAGATCATGTATGGGTTTGTTCATTCCCTGAAGAATGGGACCGACCGCTTCATAGCCCGCAAAACGCTGGACTAATTTATAGCCGATATTCCCTGCATTCAGGTCGGGGAAGATCAATACATTGGCTTTCCCGGCAACTAAAGAATCGGGGGCTTTTTGTTTACCAACCGTTTCAACGATAGCCGCATCGGCCTGCATTTCACCATCTATCTTCAATTTTGGCTCGGCTTTATGAGCTATTTGATAAGCCTTTTGAACTTTATCGACCAATTCATGGCATGCGGAGCCCATGGTTGAAAATGAAAGCAACGCCACATGAGGTTCTTCATTAAAAATGGCCTGATGTGTTTTAGCTGTTGTAAGAGCTATTTCTGCCAATTGCTGAGCGTCGGGATTCGGATTGACCGCGCAATCTGCAAAAGAAAGCGGCGGACGTTTATCCGGTGAGAACATCAGCATGTCTGAGGACATGACCGTTACACCCGGAGCGGTCTTAACGATCTGCAGTCCTGCACGAAGAACGTGGGCTGTCGGATTCAAAGCACCGCTGATACAAATATCGGCACGGTCCATACGAAGCATCATCGCGCCAAAAAAAGTGGGATCATTCATGATCTCACGGGCGCGTTCGGGTGTCATTCCCTTTTTCTTGCGTAATTCTACGTACTCGGTCACGTAGGCTTCAAAATCGGGATCTTGTTCCGGATCGACCCTTTCAACCCCATCTAAAAACACACCGGCTTCACTGGCGGCAGACATTAATTCTTCTTCAGAGCCCAAAATGGTAACACGGGCAATATTTTCTTTGGCAATTTTAACTGCAGCAGCAGCGATCCGCGGGTCTTTCCCTTCAGGCAGTACAACATGAACATCGGTTTTTTCAATAGCACGTGCTCTCAGGCGTTCAAGAGGGGTCATTCTTTCTCCTTCGTATCAAATTTATTTTTAAGTTCAATTCTTACATGCTCCGGTACAAATGATGTAACGTCACCGCCAAATTCGGCGATCTCTTTGATCATGGAAGAACTTAAGTATGTATATTTTTCTTTCGGCATCAGGAAAACAGACTCTACATCCTTGCCAATCTTGCGATTAAGTAAAGCCATCTGAAATTCGTATTCGAAATCCGATACGGCCCGCAATCCACGAATAAGAGCCGATGCGCCTCGTTGATGACAAAAATCGACGATCAAACCGGTGAAACCTTCCACTGTCACTCCGGGTATATCTTTTACGGCTTCCCGGATCAAGTCCTCTCGTTCTTTCATTGAGAACAAGGGTGCTTTACCCGTATTGGTTGCAACGGCAACGATCACCGAATCAAAGATCCTGGCAGCACGTTTGATGATATCCAAATGCCCATTCGTGATCGGATCAAATGTTCCGGGATAGATCGCTATTTGATGCATAAGTCCTCCAAGTGTTAAAGCCTGCAAATTTACACTTTTTTTTGTGCGGGAACAATCAATAAAAGGAAAGACCTCACATAAGATATCAAAGCCGGACATTGTGTAGAGACGCAAGATCTTAGGTCTCTACATTTTTAAAATAAAATATATCCGGAACAATAATGTTCAAATATCTTTTAGCATTTTGAAACACTGAAAATTATTGATAAATTTAACGATGATGTTGCGCGCTGTAAAAAAATCTATTTGGATCACTCTCGCTATCTTTCTTTTCATAGGACTGGTAGGTTTCGGCTCTTTGTATTATTTATCGCGAGATCTGCCCGATCTTGAAGAACTTGAGCGATTCGAGCCCGATGTCGTTTCTACCGTCTATTCCTCCGATGGCAGTATCCTCACGGAATTCGGCATAAAGAACAGGACCCTCATCCCCCTTGACTCTATACCCGATTATGTTAAAAACGCTATTCTCGCCACAGAGGATAAAAAGTTTTACGATCATTGGGGTATGGATATGCGTCGTTTTATTCAAGCCGTTTATATGAATCTTACCCATGGTTTCGGATCGCAGGGTGCCTCTACCTTGACCCAGCAATTGGCAAGAACACTGCACTTGAATCGCCAGGAGACCATTAAAAGAAAGATCCAGGAACTGATCGTTGCTATTTTGATCGAGCGCAACTATTCCAAAACCGAAATTCTCGAGATGTATCTCAACTCTTCTTTCTGGGGTCATGGATGTTATGGTATCCAGGCCGCAACGGATTATTATTTTTCAAAAGAAGTTTCGGAACTGACACTTGACGAATCCGCCATGCTGATCGGTATATTACCCGCGCCAACACCATTTTCACCCCGTTTCCATCATGATCGCGCTATTCGCAGACGAAATATCGTCTTAAGGAACATGGTGAAAAATGATAAGATCTCTCAACAGCAATTTATGGATGCCTTGTCGTCAGGTACCCCTGTTAATCATATCGAGAATAAAAGTATTGCTCCCTATTTTACGGAATATGTGCGACTTGAAGTCGCTAAATTTTGCCGGACACAAGGCATAGATTATTACCGGGATGGTCTTCAGATATTTACAACCTTGAATCAGGATATGCAAAGTATTGCCCGGGAATCGATCTCGGAGCAATTGAGCACTCAACAGAATGTTCTGGATAATAGTTTATTGAGCAGTCCGGAATTTCTTTTAAGAATTTACGGCCAATACTATCCTCATCAGAGAATTCCTCTGGAATATTTTTCCGACTATATGATCATAGAAATGACCCCAAATGAGAAAAAATCCCAGATCCAGGATAAACCGATCTTGTACAATTATTTTTTACCCGGTGAGGATTCCCTAAACTTTAAACCCGACACATCACTATTTGCCGGTGATTCAAATTTAATTCTTAATCCGATAAGAACCGAATTACGCGATGTCATTACCATATTGGGATATGATTCTCTGGACTATTATCATTTAATGTCATCACTTCTACCCGATGATGAACGCGTGATGTTCACTCAAAGCAGATGGGAACCATTTGTTTATGACACGCTCTATCAGGACACGACTTTATATAATTTTTTCCTTTCGGATTCACTTCATCGCGATTCCATTACTTTTGACCAGAAAACCTGGTACACGATCGTGGTCGACTCAACCTCACTTGTGATGGATTCCCTATTATCCGCTTTACCGCTCACACCGAAAACGGTTCAGGCCAGTATCTTTTCCATGGATCCCGATAACGGTGCTATCAGAGTGATGATCGGCGGACGGGACTTTGAAGAAAGTAAATTCAACCGTGCGGTTCAAGCAAAAAGACAGCCCGGTTCCACATTTAAACCTTTTGTATATACCTCTGTTATTGATAACGGTTATTCACCCGCCACGCAGTTGCTGAACCAGCCTCCCGCTATTCCGCAGCCTGATGGTAATTTATGGATCCCCAAGAATTTTGATAACAGTACCGGTGGACTCATGACACTACGCGACGGTTTGATGAATTCCGTCAACTTGATCGCGGCAAATGCCATTACCCAATTGACCACACCTGAGGTGGTTATTTCTTATGCCCGTAAAATGGGTATCACAACAGACTTGCCGGCATATCCTTCGCTTGCTCTGGGAAGTGGCGAGGTCATATTGAGCGATATGGTATCGGCTTACGCTGTGTTTGCCAATGAGGGTATATGGAACAGGCCTTATGCCATAGAACGCATTCTGGATCGTAATGGACGTGAAATATACCGCTCTCCGCGTGAAACACGGGAAGTTCTCAGTGACGAGACAAATTATTTGATGGTTGACTTGTTAAAGACCGTGGCACGTTACGGAACAGGCCAGAATATTCGGAACGTATATAAATTCAGAGCGCCAATCGGAGGCAAGACAGGTACGACCAATGATTATACTGATGCCTGGTTTGTCGGATTTACTCCCATTCTTGTGACCGGCGTATGGGTTGGTGTGGATGATTCGCGCATTCCTCTGGGCAAACAGCAGTCGGGCTCCCGCGCGGCTTTGCCGATATGGGCTACGTTCATGAAAAACACTTATGATCAGATGGACCTTCCCTATTTGGATTTTGACCAACCGGCAACCGTTCGTAAGTTCAAGATATGCAAAGAAAGTAAATTGATCCCCACGCCCTTCTGTCCCACGGAATACGAGCTTTTTAACGTCCGCTACGCCCCTAAAGAAGAGTGTAATATTCACGGCTATCAAGTAAAAGAACAGCCCACGGGTATTGATTTTTAAATTGCCTGATCAAGTATCAAATTTGACCATCATATCTTCTATCACATAAATTAATAAACTATATATCACGAAAATATTTTTCCCCATATCAAATTCAAGAGAAAATCATATGTTAGATCATGACGGAACAACTCGCAATAATATCAGGGTCGGTTTGGAAGTGGAAGTAGTGCAAAAGCATCATCAAGCATCCAACGAATTAACTTGGGGAATTGTAAAACGTATCCTGACAAAATCATCTACACATCCACATGGAATTAAAGTTCAACTCAGTGATGGCAAGGTCGGTCGCGTCAAAAACATTATCGGTTGAGCGTTTACGGAGGATCACTATGAAAATATGGGTTGATGCTGATGCCTGTCCAAATGTTATAAAAAATGTTATTTATAAAGTCAGCCAACGTCGTGGCGTTAACGTTATTCTTGTTGCCAACCAATTTATGCGCATACCCGAATCCGAGTTGTTCAGTTTTATTCAGGTTGGAGATGGATTTAACGAAGCGGATGAAAAGATCGTGGAATTGCTTGATAAAAGCGATCTGGTGATTACCGCTGATATTCCTTTAGCCTCGGATGTGATAGCAAAAGGTGCGGTTGCTC
>CAZSGO010000110.1:0-6073 GCA_964606395.1 uncultured bacterium | reverse complement strand
AATTCGATCATTTCCTGAAATTTCCATTTGGAATCGATATGCATAAGCGGGAAAGGAACCTTGCCGGGATAAAATGCTTTTTCAGCCAGACGGACCATACAGGAAGAATCTTTCCCAATGGAGTAAAGCATGACCGGATTTTCAAATTCGGCGGCTACTTCACGGATAATATGGATCGCTTCCGCTTCCAGTTCTTTTAAATGTGATAATGAGTAATTCTCGTTTTTCATTTCGTCTCTATTATATGGTTTTCTTTTAAATAGTCAATAATGATCAATGTCGATTGTTCCAGGCTTTGTTCACCTGTGTTCACCACGATCTCGGGTTTGTCCGGTGCCTCGTAGGGAGATGAAATTCCGGTAAAATCGGCAATTTCGTTCTTTCGGGCTTTTGCATACAAACCCTTTACATCGCGCTGTTCACATATCTCAAGTGAACAATCGACGTATACTTCAATAAATTGTCCTTGCTCAAGCAAGTTCCGGACAGCCAAGCGATCTTCTCTGAACGGCGAAATAAACGCGCTAAGCGTGATCAGTCCGGCATCTACAAACAGCCTGCCCACCTCGCCGATCCGGCGGATGTTTTCCTTTCGATCTTCATCGGAAAAACCAAGATCTCCATTAAGTCCGTGCCGTATATTATCGCCATCGAGCACATAAGTTAGGTGCCCCAGCTCATATAGAGCTTGTTCCACAGATCGTGCCAGTGTGCTTTTGCCCGAACCGGACAGTCCGGTAAACCACAGGCAAACGCCTTTTTGATCTAAAAGTGTTTCGCGTTTAGCACGGTCAACGTCGCCGTCTTGCCATTTGATATTGCTTGATCTCATTTTTCTATTGCCTCCAAAAATGGAAGTAAGTGGATCCTATCGGCATTCATACCCAGATCGATATCCGGTTTGATACTGCCATGAAAATCCGAACCTGCCGTTACAAGCAGGTCATATTTTTTGGCGTATTCAAGATATTCTTTAACTTGTTCTTTTGTGTGCTGAGAATAATAAGCCTCAATGCCCTGCAGTCCATAAGATTTTAATTCGGCGATCAATGCCTCAAGTTCAGAATGGGGCAGATCCGTTTGATAGGGATGCGCCATGACCGAAATGCCGCCGGCATCATGTATTAAGCGAATTGCCTCTTTGGGGTCAAGGCGCTGTTTGTTCATATAAAAAGGCTGGCCTTTTGCCAGATATTTATCAAAGGCTTCCTGATAGGTTTTCACATAGCCTTTTGCCAACATCAAATTGGCAAAGTGTGGCCGGCCGACAATACCGCCTTTTGACTCCTCATGAAGTTCATCCATGGTGATATGAACGCCTTCTTTAGCCATATTCTCAAGCATGTCCACATTGCGCTTCCGCCGGGCTTCCTGAAGTGTGGTCAGGGTATTTTTCAATTCTGCATGTTCGGGATCAAATCCGTAACCGAGAATATGTAAGGTCTTTTTAAATTCCGCCGAGATCTCCACACCCGGAATATACTTAATATTTTTCGGAAGATCTCCAAGGTGCGATACGTGTTCAAAATTATCATGATCTGTTATAGAAATATATTCGCATTCTTTTTCAAGCGCATGTGCAATGAGTTCGTGAGCCGTATAGGTCCCATCTGAAAATGTCGTATGAGTATGAAGATCCAGTTTGATCGTCAATTTATAGCCCAGGTTCCAGACGCGCTCATGCAGATAGTATCCAAGTGTTTTTGCAATGCTTTCTATCAATGCGGCCGAACCGGCCCATACGGGTTCTTTTGTTACAAGAAGAACCAGAATAAGCGTATCGATGGACGCAACGATCCGCCAGCTGGCCGTCTTGATAAGAGAACGAAGTTTGCTTCCCTTTTCGGGTTTATTAATAAAGCTCCAGCCTTTTTCATGGGCCCAGTATAAAAGCATTTTGGTAAAAAATTCGGCCCCGACGATCGATACGGCGGCAACAATATCTCTGGATAAACCATAAATGATCGCAATAGTCAGAACAGACGCAACGATACGCCATGAAATGGTTTTTACCAAGGCACGGTTCTTTAGAATAAATTTTCTCATCAAGTCCTGTTTTACTCAAAATGACTGCGGTTTATCAATTCTGAGTGCTTTCCCTTTGTTCCTGTTAAAAAATATCCGCAATAAATAATAGGTAATATAGAATTATGTGGTCATAATTGAAATGACTTTATTCAGTGATCGGTAATCTGTGATCTGTAAATACGAATATTTAATGTATTGAGAAATAAAAGGCCGGATATTCATCTACGCTATCCCGAATAATCGGGACGATAGACAAGTATCCGGTCCCTACTTTAATCTTTAAACTTTTTACTTTTGCCTTTTCTTTGGCTACGCCAAAGAACCCATCGGATCCCAGGGTTTCAATTCTATGGGTTCGGTATCCCATGCTTTGAGTAAGTCGGGACTTAAATATTCTTTATCGACAACGATCTGGTAGACATATTGGTCGAACCATTTATCGCTCATGACAAAATAACCTTTATTGCCGTTCTTGTCGCCCCAGCTGTTCTCTACTTTCCAACGATTGGGTTTATCGTCGATCAGGTTCACACCGGTCAGGACCATGGCGTGGGTCATCAAACTATGTCCATAATCCAGTCTACCTGCTTTATCCAGTAAAAATTCAGTACCGAGGGTAGATTCATAATCATAAACTTGTTCATCCAGAATTCCGGCTTCACGTTTCATTTTCTTGCCCACATCGGATCCGAACCAAACGGGATCGCCCGCTTTCATTTGCTTGATGGCAAGATCCTTGAATGTCGCCATATCTACATTGAGATATTTAACGGGGTTCCCACCTTCTACATTTCCAAGATATTGAACGGTAAAGGTTTTATTGAAAGGTTTATCTTTTGTCGGCGCATTGATAATGCTGATATAATTTTTCAGATCCATCTCAACATACTTATCATAAAAGGATTTTGGTGTACAATTCAGATCCCTGTAAAACTTTTTGTCTTTATCGGTGACCTCAAAATCAAAAACGGTCGGCGGTATACCCAAAAACAAAGTTAATAGACGATAAAATTCCGTTACCATTTTCTCTTTTTTATCTTTAAGCATTTCAGCGCTTTCACCCATTGCATTGGCTTCGCGCAATTCACGTGCAAAACCGCGTAAGGTCAAGGTAAGGATCTCGTTCATTCTGGCCGAGTTGGAACTATGGTAGGTTTCGGGCATGGCGCTTTTAGGTACAACACCGTACTTTTCGATCAACGCCGTGAACATATCCCATTGACCGCCATCCTGAAGCGGTGCATCCAACAGCCACATGATCAAGCGAGAGTCCGTGGGTTCATCCAGTGTTTCCAGAATATTTTCAAGAAAGTAATTTGCCTTTTCCAGTTTATCAAAGAACATGGCATGGGTTTGCGATAACTCAAACGTCTTGAGATTTAATTTTTTCATCACATTAAAACGCATCGTGTTCAATCCGGCAAACAGCCAGCAACGTCCGCTACGCTCTTGAGACGTGATATCACCGGTTTCAAGTTCCAGTGAAAATGTATGTTGTTGTAATGACGCGGCGTTATGGTCTAATGCCGTTTCATCCAAACCGACATTAAGAATACTGTTTCGAATAACTCGATCTTGTTTACGTTCTCTGGCGGCAGATTCCATTGATGCATACCATTTAGATGAAATTGCTGTACGTATTGGCATTGTCTTTCTCCTTTTTTTCTATACCCTAATGTACAACATAATATTGAAAGAGAGAAAAGAAGTTTAAAGTGCTTAGTTGCTCATTTTTATTATCTTGACAAACAGCAGTTTTTGCAAGTATTTTATATAGGAAAAACACTTAAGAAAAAAGCTCATAGAGTTAAGACTCTTTAAGAACGGATTCACTCTCTCAATATTACAAGGAGACAATATGAAAAAACTCACTTTAGCCAGGATCATGGGGCTGGCAATGTTGCTGTTGATCGGGACCCGTATAATGGCTGCAGATGATTATTTTCCTCTTAAGAAGGGATATAAATGGAATTATGACGTCGTTATAGGCGATGATAAGACCGTTGAGAATTTTGAAGAACGAAAATTAGGCAAGAAAAAAGTGACACCTCAAAAAGTCACCATTGGTGATGCGGTCTCTTTCGATTATTTGTTGGATACGAAAAAAGGGTTAGTCCTTTATGCTACACAATCCTCTACAGATCCTGAACCTGTCATCTTAGACACACTCGTTTATCTGTACAAAAATCCTTTTAAAGCGGGAACTACCTGGGAAAGTAATATTACATCAACATTACTGATGGAAAGTGTGGATATCCCCTTGACCTATGAAATTAAAAAAGAAAAAGAAACGATCACCGTTCAGGCCGGTACCTTTGAAAAATGTATTAAGGTCGTTGGTAAAGGTTGGATAGAAAGGGATAAAGGATTACTTGGCACTATCAAGCTTGAAGTGGTTCACACGAATTGGTTCGCACCGAATGTAGGGTTCATTAAATCTCACCTGCATACCTCCGGGAATCATGTCCTCGTAAAAGACAATGACACTTATACACAGCTTACAAGTTTTTCAAAAAAATAACAGCTCTCTTGGCAATATATCAAAAGCGCCCTTTCCCTATACTTCGGGATCGGGGCGCTTTTTTGTTTCTTATGCAAAAGGGCTGAACAATGTTCAGCCCCGGATATTTGTTGGAACAGGCATCAGTCTACTCCGCCAGCTTGCGGATACGCCCGACAAGTGACTGTTCCCTACGCATTTCACGTTTTACGTCTTACGTTTTACGTAATCTTATTTATTCTTGCCTGTATCTTGTTAACATGACCTTGTTCCTGAAGACGCAGATCTTCAAAAACTTCAACGACATCATCAGATATTTGGGTCAGGGTCATTAACATGCCATAGGTGCGTTCGGTATTCTTTTCACGTTCCAAAGCAACCTTTAGCACATCAAGTGCTCCGGCTTCTACCGGGATCACCGATGTTTCCACTATACGTTCCATAACAGCGGTATCGATCTCCATTTCCTTCTGTAATAATTCCGGACTGACCTTTGATTCATCGATCAATCCCTTTAAGCGGTTCTGATGATCAACTTCTTCACCGGAAAGTTGAACAAGCAATTCATTTACTTCTCCGGCTTTGACTTTTTCAGAAGCACGAGTATAAAACTCAAAACTTTCTTTTTCTATCTGAATAGCATATTCGATGATCTCTTTTACATTGAATATTTTCATAATTGACCTCATTTGTTTAGGAACTTGTCTATACCCTTAGCGGCACGATGTCCGTCTGCGATAGCTTGAATGGCATCTGTTCCGCCAATGATATCACCACCAACGAAAAGCCATGGAACTGAACTCTGAGAGAAAGTACTTACCTTCACACGATTGCGTTCAGTCATTTCAAGTTTATCTTTCAGTGTATCGCTCATGTATTTTATATCCATGCCCTGACCGATAGCCTCAACGATCTGATCGGCTTCGAAGAAGTTAACTTCATCGTTTTTAAATCGCGGATTAAAACGGCCGTCTTCATCAAACACAGATAAACAGCGTACGACATTCAGTCCTTTGATCTTATTATCTTCTATCTTGATGTCTTTCGGACCCCAGGCAGGTTCGATGGTGACATTTTCTTCACGAGATTCAATGATCTCTTCAAGATCGGCAGGCATGACATCTTCGGTTTCAAGTGAGGTCAGGGTCAACTGGACCTTGCCGTATTTCTTGTTTTGCAGACGAGCCATGGTACGGGCAATGTCCATTGCCACGTTACCGCCGCCAATGACCACGACCTTCTCGGCTACCGTGATCTCTTTGCCTTCGGTCACTTCACGCAGGAGATCAACCGCCTGGAAAACCATCGGATGATCGGTACCGGCTACCCGGGTTGAGCGACCGTCATGTAGGCCGGTGGCTGCAAATACCGCGTCGTAATCTTTATGTAACTGATCCAGTGTGATGTCTTTTCCAACACGGGTATTGAATTGAATATCAACGCCAAGCTGTTTAATATAAGCAACATCTTTATCAAGCTGATCGTAGGGTAAACGATATTCGGGAATACCGTAACGGGTCATACCACCGGGTTCGGCCATGGCTT
>CAZSGO010000109.1:0-6095 GCA_964606395.1 uncultured bacterium | reverse complement strand
TTTCGACCAGCCAGCATTTCACCTACGGTGAATCAAGCTGGCAGGTCTTACTCACCAGTCACCAGTCACCAGTCACTAGTCACTATTTACCCATTTCTTCAACGATCCAATTTGCGCCTGCAAGTTTTTCCGTTATGAAAAGTATATAACGGATATCTACAGCTATGGTGCGTTGGATCTCGGGCAGGAACATCCAGTCGCTTGTCATGGCTTCATAGTTCCCGTCAAAGGCCAGTCCGATCAATTCACCGTTACGGTTCATGATAGAAGAGCCGCTATTGCCGTTGGTAATATCCGTTGTCAATAGAAAACAAGCGGGAACATCGTTTAATTCGGGATCCACCCATCGGCCAAGATCTTTGATATCCTTGATCTTTTCGGGCATATTAAAGGGTTCGATCCCCGTGTTTTTCGCGATCATTCCCGACAGGGTAGAAAAGGGTGTATAATATACGGCATCACGCGGGGAATAACCTTCGACGGTGCCATAGGTAAAACGCATGGTGCCGGTCGCATCGGGGTACTGCTCTGCTCTTTTATAGGTCGCCAGCAATTCCATATATTGTTCACGTAGGTCATTCATGCGTGCCGACCAAATTCTAAGACGTTCTTTTTTCTCGAATTTGGGAGCGTAGAGTGAAACGGCCAATTGAACGATCGGATCGTTAAGTTCCTCGATCTGAGATGCCCGCATGGAAAAGAGGCGGTCTATATAATCCGGATCGGCAAGTTTTGTTTTATTGTAGGCGGAAACGACCCAACTCGCGGGATCTTTGGGCAGTTCAAAATAATAGAATCCATTAGGCGCCGAAGCGGCTTTGTTCAATGCATAGGCCAGGGCTTTTTGGTCGTAGGGGGCATAATAACTGTAAAAACGGTATTTGATTTTCTCAATAAATTCTTTTACGCGTTTTTCCGAGAAATCCGGGTCTCGATCGGCTTCGGGTTTTGCACGTTCACGTGCGACCTCATAAGCATAATCGGCCAGATAGTAAAGGAGACCGCTATAATAACCGAAGCCGTCTAGAATGCTGTCGTAAGTGTAAAAACTCTCTTTTTCCTTTAATAAGGCAGGCATGTCGTCAAAAAGATGAATAAAGCGTTTCTTTAGCTTTTTGTCGTTTTCAACAAATGCTTTTAAGGCTTGTTCTTCGGATATTTTCTCAGCGATAAAATGACTTTTGGTAAACCCGTCTATATTACCCTGATATTTTTTCATGAAGTTATTCAATCCGGCATTAAGACTGGATAAAAGGATCTTTGCCTGGTCATCTTTTTTATATAGATCATCCATGATGGCTAAAAGGTCTTTTGCTCGTTTAATGTAAGGCTTGTATTTTTTATTGACACTGTATTCGATATCTGCCGACGTACGGTAGCGGGTGGTGACTCCCGGAAAACCGATGATAAAAGCCGGATCCCCAACGGAAAGATCTTCAGTGCTAACCTTTAGCCAGGTTTCAACTTGAAGGGGAATATTTTCAGGCGCGTAGCGGGCTGACAGACTGTCCGGTCCCATATATACGCGATAATAGGTGAAATCGCCTGTATGGCGCGGCCACATCCAGTTATCGACATCTCCTCCGAATTTACCGATCGATTCGGGTGGAGCGTAGACGATCCGAACATCAAGGTATTTGGTAAAGACATATTTACGATACTCGCGGCCCTCGAAAAGTTTGGCTACCTTGCAATAGATATCTTCCCGGTTATTCTCCGTTTCCTCGATGATATCACGGATCTTTTTCTTGATCAATGTTTCACGTTCAGTTAGATCATTCGCTTTTCGTGCAGCTTTAAAGACGTCTTTGGATACATCTTCGATCGAGGTCAAGACATAGGCATATTGTCCCGGAGCAGGGAGCTCTTGACTCTTGTCTGCTGCGAGAAAGCCATCCTTAAGATAATCTTTACCGTCACGAACCGAGGCTCTTTGCAGTGAACTGTAGGCGCAATGATGATTGGTCAGCACCAGTCCTTTTGACGATACAAATGCCGCGGAACAACCGCCCAACCAGACAATGGCATTGTGAATACTGGCATTCTCCTGATCATAGATCGCCTCAGCCGGAATGTTGAATCCCTTGCTCTCAAGATCAAGATCTTTGATCTGTGACATCAGCCACATGCCTTCATCGGCAAAGATCAATGAAATACTCAGTAAAATAATAGTAATTGAACGCTTTATCATTTATTGACTCCTTATTCCCATCAGCATGTAATGTAATTATTTTCGATATTAATGTGAAAGGATTTTATAAAGTGATTCAAATTGTTCAAACTTGAAATATTATCCGTTATATGGGTTTATATAAACAGATCATCGATCGGGTCATCCGAATGAATTCTGGCGTTTAAGATCATCTTTGCCGTTTTGGCGACTTTATTTTCTAACAGCGTTTTCCAGTCATTTTCATTCATGGCCGTGATCCCGATCTTTATGCTCATGCCCTCGAATTCAATAAAAGCTTTAATATGGCCGATCGATCGGGGAGTGCCGGAAAGCCGCTGAAGCATGGTATTGATAATGTGTCGTATATCGTCAAAAACATTTTGTTCATTTTTTAGATCGTAAACTTTTTCCATCCACTTTAAACGCCGAAGCGCGCGCTGATGCAGGTCTTTATCCAGACCGGATCCTTTCATTTTCGATCCTTTTAATTTGGAAAGATGATCATACCAATTCTGAATATCCAAAGTGGAAAAAGCGGACTGGAAAAGATGGTCACTATCCGGAAAGGTCGATTTGATCTTTTGTTTAATTTCTTGGATATCTGTTGAAGATAATAAATCTATCTTGTTGATAATCAGTAAGTCAGATTCATTGATTTGACCCCGGAATGTTGCAATAACACTGTCTGAAAAAGGCAAAGTTTCACCTCTGAGCAAGCGTAAAAGTAAGCGCGCGTCAACCAGGGCAGTCAATGAAGACGGGGTATAAGTTGAAGAATCCAATAGGGGCTGAAGGACGGTTCCGACCAAATTGCCGGCCGAGCCGATCGATTCGGCAAATACAATATCCGGGTCTATGCTGTGCTTGAAGTCGTCAAGCTGTTTTACGAGATCTTGATAGTTGGAGCAAAAGCACCCGGATTGCACATCCACGGCCGGAATATCCGATGCCCGCATAAATGCCGTATCAACGAGATATTTTCCCTGGTCATTGGTAATGACGGCAACTTTTTTGCCTTTTAGCATAAGGTATTTGCTGAGAGCAATAATGGAAGTGGTTTTGCCACTGCCTAAAAATCCCGAAACAAGGTGAAGTTCCATGGTTAGATCAGTGTTTTGATATATTCAACGAATTCCTGATGATTGGGAATGATGGATGAAACATACAACTCGCCGTTCACATAGATCGACGGTAGGTTTTTAACGCCTATTTTTTTTACGCGTGCCACATTCTCAATTTCAGTTATCTTGTATTCTATGACCTCTATCTTGTCGCCAAAGGTGTCGTAAAGTCGAGTTGCGGCTTCTTTTAAGTAACCACATGCCGCACACGAGGCGGAATCGACCGTAAATACCTCTATGAGAGGCTTATCTAAGTTCTCATAATCGGGTAACTCTATATCAATATCGATCTCATCGCGGGTGTAATTTTCCAGCATTTGCTTGTAGGAATCTGGGTTTCTTAATGCATCCATGATACCGATGGCATTTTCGACGGGGGTATCATAGGGCATATCGCACCCGGGTGAAATGATAAGATGTTCATGATCGATCCCGGCAATAAAATCTACAATAAATTTGACATTATCTTGTTGATTACCGAGTAACATGACCGTTGTAAGGGGGATGTTCCCGCCGATCACGATCTTGTGCGCATCGGTGATCTTTTTAGCTGCGATCATATCGATATTTTCATCTATGGATATCATATCGGGCTGTGTATGGCACATGACGTCCATGTTCTTGGTGGCATCACCGCAAACGAACAATGAAGAGAATGTCTTTTTTTCTTTTATGTAAGAAAAAAGCTCAAATAAAGGTGTATGCAAGTATTGTGTGAACATCTCCGGTGAGATCTGCGAGATCACCGGGTCGACAACCGCAATGACATCCATTCCTGCAGCTATGTACATATCAGCCATCTTTTTGGCTACATCCGTACAGTAGTTGATCAGATCGCTGACTTTTTCTTCCTCAATATAGGTGTCCATAAAGAGCTCTGATCCTCTAAGGTGGGTTGCAAGGGTCAGGGGACCGGTAATAAGGCCATAGAGAGCGGTAGAATCGCCGACAGAAGCTTTCATGCGCGCCATGACATCCAGAACGATGGGGAGCCGGCCGTCTTCTTTATTGGGTAATTGGGTGGGAATGGTAAATTCATCGGCAAGAGGGTGAGATATCACAGATGGGGGACTGTCGTCGGCCCACATGAGATCACAACCTAGAATTTCCGCTTCAAGCTGAAGATCAAAAATGACCGGCTGACCGTCCGGGAGATAGACCTCATGTACCTTCATCAATGACTCGTAGAGTTTATCGGCACTTTGAAGGACTTCGGTAGCTGTATAGCCGCATAATTTACCGGCATGAACACCGGCGAAGGGTACCCATGGCAGGGCGTCTGACTTTCCACCGGAAAGTGTACGATATAGTCGTTCTTTTCCTGTCATAATGATCTCCTCTCATGCATTTGCTTATGTTGTGCGATATTTTTTTAACAGCTCGTTCGCAGTATGGACGATATTTTCATCCAATTCAAAATATCGATTCAAATACTCCAGAGCCTTGTCTTCCTGATCGTATTTTTCGATATTGCCCTTGCTGCGGATCTGGACATAATTGCCGTTAATATAAATAAATTTATCATCCACAAAACGTGAAGCAACAATGGCATTCATATAATTGAAAGAATCAACCCAGTAAGCTTGAAAGTCAAGATTATCCAGGGGTTTAATATGAAAGGTGTAGCGGATCTTATGTTGACCGCTGGTAACGGTCTTTAGCTGATATTGTCCATCTTTGAGATATTGAAGCACAAACGTGATCGCTCCGTTCTTTTGGATCGATATGCCGTCTTCTTTTATTTCGATCGGCTTGTTGATAAGATATCCCGGATCAATAAGGTATTTTTTATCATTGTCTTGGGCGATCGCAAAAAAATGGGGAAAGGTCCTGCGATGGATATCCGCTTGAACGGGGTATGCATTATAAGCTTCGACCGAAAGTGATCTGATAACAAGATTTACCAGAGAAAAGCAAGTGCCTCCAAAATGGAATTCCCGATGGTCGGAAAGAAGTAGTTGGCTGTCCCGAGGTCTTTTTTCGGGAGGCATTTCCAATCTTAGTATTTTTGAAACATTTTCATAAGGGATGTTTTTTAAGATCGAAAATAATTGTATGTCCTGAAACTTTTTCATGCCAAAATTTTACTAAAAACGGATATAACATGCAAAGCTTTAAATTAATTAAAACATTGGATGTTCAGCACATTGTCCCCTAGGTTCAAAAATTGTAAATGTATCATGCAAGATGACTGAAATACATAAATATTTTATTGTGATCAAGCAATAATCATAAATGCAGAAGATCTATCTCATATCAAGAAAAAGCGTTTAAATGGTTTTGAATAAATAATGCATTTAATTAAATTAGGTCTAATATGAATAATGAAATACTGAATGTTATCAAAAAGTATGAGGGCAAGAAGGGATCTGCTATTCCGATTTTGCAGGATGTACAGGAAATTGAAGGATATATTTCAAAAGACAGTATCCGTTATATTTCTGAACATACCGGCATTCCCTCAGCCGAATTGTACGGCATCGTTACCTTTTATTCCATGTTCCGTTTGAAGCCTCAGGGACGGCATCTGATCCGTATTTGCAAAGGTACGGCTTGCCATGTTTCGGGTGCGGATAATCTGGGATCGGGACTGCGAACGATCTTGAAACTTCCGGAGGGTGAAAACACAACGGATGACGGGAAATTTACACTTCTTGAAGTTGCCTGTCTGGGTTGTTGCAGCCTGGCTCCCGTTATTATGGTAAATGAAGATACCTATGGAAAATTAGCCTCGGACAAGTTGTCCAAAATTCTTGATAAATACGAATAAATTATGATGATCAAACAAATTAAAGTTGGTA
>CAZSGO010000108.1:0-6101 GCA_964606395.1 uncultured bacterium | reverse complement strand
ATAAGGGAGAATATCATGATCATGACCAGACCAATAATTATGCGCGGCTTCTGAAACGCTTTTTTAATATCTGCCTCTTTTTCATTCAATCATCAGTTCTTTATCAAGTTGGTCTGGACATATCCTCCATTAAATTTGATTAATTTCTTTCAGTTTATGAATCAAGGCATCAATTGCCTTACCTCGATGGCTGATCGTATTCTTTGTTTTCAAGTCCAGTTCCGAAAATGTTTTTTGCAAAGGTTCATAATAAAACACCGGATCATAACCAAAACCATCTTTACCTTTTTGTCTGTCTAAGATAATTCCTTCTACAGAACCTTGAACACTCCAGGCTTCTTTATTGTCAACAAAGGCGATGCTTGTACGGAAGCGAGCGCTTCGTTGTTCCAACTTAAGGCCTTTTAATTCATTTAGTAATTTGATGACATTATCCTGATACGTGACATTTTCTCCGGCATATCTGCTCGAGTATACTCCCGGGGCCCCATTCAGGGCATCCACTTCCAATCCCGTATCATCGGCAATGGTCGGTAAACCGGTGTAGGCATTGATCTCGCGAGCTTTTTTAAAAGCATTCTCTTCCAATGTTACACCATCTTCAACCACATCAGGCATATCGGGAAAATCATCCAGTGTTTTTAGGCAAATAGATGAACCGAGCTTGTTTTTAAACTCCTTGATCTTGTCCCTGTTATGTGTAGCCAAAATGTATGTTTTCATTATATACCCGCAATTGGAAAGAATTTAGCATTGATGTGGATATTATTCAACATATTTCCTCTTAAAACCAAGTTTTAGAAGAATGGGATAATGATCGGAATATCCCCCCAGAGTTTCGCTTCCTTTGTAGAATCGCAATGGTCCGTTTGTTTCTTTTTCGCGTATCCATTGAGGCGCTATAACGTGAGCTGATCTTACACAATGGTCAGGCTCTTTGAAATTAGCAACAAGGAAATGATCAAAGTGAATCCACTCGCCATTGTGATAGTATGTTCCGTGGACGTATCGAGGCAGCTCTTTTTCAATATAATCTATATTCGGATGTTCGCATAAAATTTTAAGGCATGTGTCCCGGTGATCGTCATTAAAGTCTCCCGTCAACACGATCCGGTAATCCGGATGATCATTCAGGGTTTTATCAACTGCGCCGATCAAAACGGAGGCGGCAAAATTCCTGTAAATATCCGATACGGCTTTTCCACCCCTTCTAGACGGCCAGTGATTAATAAATATCGCCAGCGTATCACAACTGTTTTTTATTGCAAGATCAACCCGCATAATGGGTCGACTGTGGTATCCGCGCTGTTGGATAAAAACCGGGTAATAGGTATGATCACAATATATAACCTTATCATCTCTATACATTAATGCAGGATCTATCCCGCGTATATCGGGACCTTCGTCGATAACGATCTGCCACTTATTGCGTTGTTTAAGCTCGTTTTTCAGTGCCTCAAGCGCAGACCGGTTCTCTACTTCCACCATGGTCAGAACATCGGGTTCAATGTAATTGATAAGGTCAGCCAAATGCTGAACCTTTAAACAATAGCTCCTGTAAGTATAGCGTTTGATCCCACCGGGAAGGAAGTCCCCGTCTTTTTTCTTGGGGTCATCCCGAATATCAAACAAGTTCTCTACATTCCAAAACATCAGGTTGAGATTACCTGCAAAACATAGTGTAATCAAAAGCAGGAAGAATATCTTCTTCATATCGCCCCCCGGCAATATTTTATAAACTATATAATTTTTTTTAGGTCGATCAGATGATCGATCAAATGATCTACTCCGGCTTCTTTAAGAAGAGGTACATCATTATATCCGTATGTCACTGCAACGGTGGTTAACCCGGACACCTGTCCGAATTTAATATCAGGGATGCTGTCTCCGACCATAAGACCGTTCACTTTTTCTCTCAATTGCATTTCGATTTTAACATGATCCCAGACCTTAATGTCCGGCTTGCACACATCCAGTGTATCTCCACCGACCACAAGATCAAAATAGGTGGAAATTCCATAATAAGCCAACATGGCCGTTACCATTTTTTCGGGTTTATTCGAAACAATGATCTGCGGAATATTTTTGTAATATTCAAGCACCTCAATGGTATCGTCATATAAATGGGAATTGTCCATTAAGTGATTTGAATAATGTTCGCTCATTTCCCGTCCGACCTTTTTAAATAACTCCGGGTCAACAGCTTTGTTTTTGTCCCCCGCCAAAGCATAATAAACGCAGCGTTCCACAAGTTTTGAGATCCCGCTTCCAATAAAACTACGCACACGTTCTGTTGGGATCCTGGGAAGACCATTAAGCTCTAAAACCACATTCATGCTATTAACAATATCAGGTAAGGTATTGCATAGCGTACCATCAAAATCATAACAGATCAAATCGATATTTTTCATAATTTCTCTACAAATTTTTCTGCAATTGTTTTTTTAACACCATTATCAAAATCTATTTTCAATAATACCTGGGATGATCTGATGATGCTTCGGACCTTTCCCTTTCCATACATTTTATGTACAACCCTGTCGCCCACAGCAACAGAACCGGGCTTGGGTGGACTAATAGGAGTGATAACGGGTGCTTTTTTCTTTGAAACACGATCATTGATAAAAAACCTGTCGCCTGTTTTCATTGGGGCATGATCATGGGAAGGAGCACTAAATGCCCGTTGCTTCCTCACCAGTTCTTTTTTAATGAATTCATCGGGTATTTCAGAAATGAACATGGAGGGAGATGCCCCCATTAAACTTCCATACCGCATTCTTTGCAGGGTTGATGTGATCGTGACGTTATTCATGGCTCTTGTCAGCGCAACGTAAAACAAGCGGCGTTCCTCTTCAAGTTCCTTGGGATTAAGGCGAGTTCTTTCAAGGGGGAATAATCCTTCTTCCATTCCGGCGATAAAAACATGTTTAAATTCGAGACCCTTGGCACTATGAACGGTCATCAGAGTTACAGCATCAGAGGAGTCTTCCCACTGATCTATATCGGTCTGTAATGAAACTTCTTGTAAAAAATCTTCAATACTTGCATCGGGATTATATGTTTCAAACATTTTAACGCCATTCAGAAATTCGTTTTGGTTCTCAAAACGTTCCCGCAATTCGGGATCTTTTTTATCCTGATACTCAAATAAAAGTTGGCTCTGTTCCAGGATCTCAATTACAAATTCCGAAGGACTTAATTCACTGATCCGTGTTTGCAGTCCTTTCATCATACTCATAAATGTATTGATCCGTTGTGAAATGGCCTGCGACAATTCCGCTTCCTGTGGATATTGCATAGCTTCCCAGAGCGTTCTCCGGGTTTGTGCTGCAAATTCTTCCATTTTTTTGATGCTTGTATCGCCGATACCGCGTTTGGGTGTATTAACGGCTCGTTTTAGACTGATAACATCTTTGGGATTTATCAATGTGTTCAAGTAGGCCAGAATGTCTTTAATTTCCTTTCGCTCATAGAATTTTACCCCGCCCACCAGAACGTAGCGAACACCGCGATTTCGCAAAGCCTCTTCCAGAAGACGTGACTGCGCATTCGTTCGATACAGGATAGCAAAATCTCTCAGGGGTTTTCCCGAAAAGCGGATCTCTTTAGCAATGTAATCGGATTCTTTATAATCTCTTTCGCACTCTTTATGAAGTATCTTATCGCCGGCCTCGCCCTCGGTCCACAAGCTCTTCTCTGCTCGATGTCCATTACCTTTGATCATGGCCGAGGCAGCTTCGATAATGTTCCTTGTGCTTCGGTAATTTTGTTCGAGCTTGACGATCTGAGCTTTGGGGAAAGTTTTTTCAAAATCCAAAATATTACTTATATCTGCCCCGCGCCAACCATAAATGGATTGATCATCGTCCCCGACAACACAAATGTTCTTTGATACTTCGGAAAATAATTTTACAAGTTGAAATTGCACATGATTGGTATCTTGATATTCGTCAACCAATATATAATCCCAACGATGCCGGTATTTTTCAGCTACCTCAGGGTGATCTCGAAACATAAGAATTGGGCGCATTAATAGATCGTCAAAATCATAAGCGTTATTCACCCGTAATGTTTTATTATATTCGGCATATACCTTTGCGAACTTTTCTTTCATAAAATCATTATTCGTTCTTTTTGCCGAATCAGCCGGGAGAAGCAATTGTTGCTTTTGTTCGCTGATATAATGAGACACAGAAGATGGCGAATACATTTTGGTATCAAGCTCAAGTTTTTTCAGACTTTCGGTAATAACGGATTTTTGGTCTTTTGTGTCATAGATCGTAAAATCCGGTGAATAACCTTCAACTCTTTTTTCACTTCTTAAGATTCGAGCACCGATACTGTGAAAGGTGCCGATGTTGACAGTATTACCCGGCCCTAAGATATCCACTACCCTTTCTTGCATTTCCCGGGCAGCTTTGTTTGTAAATGTTACGGCAAGAATGCGATGGGGAACGGTCCTTTTTTGTTCTAACAAATATGCGATTTTTCGTGTTAAAACTCGAGTTTTTCCCGATCCTGCACCGGCAAAGATCAGCAGTGGTCCATCTGTGATCATTACAGCTTGTCGCTGGCGTTCATTAAGTCCTGAAAGTATGTCTGTCATTTAATTCCTTGTTTTCAGCGAAAAATAGGGTATAAATAAAAAAAGGAGAACATATTTCTCCTTTTTTTAGAATTCTGTGATGTCAATAACGATATTGGTCGGATTTATAGGGTCCATCCTTAGAAATACCAAGATAATCGGACTGTTTTTTTGTCAGAGCCGTCAATTTTACTCCCAGTTTTTCAAGATGCATTCTTGCTACTTCTTCGTCCAAATGTTTCGGAAGGGTGTAAACGCCCAATTCATACTTGTTTTGAAAAAGATCGATCTGCGCAAGCACCTGATTTGAGAAGGAATTACTCATTACAAAAGAGGGATGTCCGGTTGCATTTCCCAGATTTACCAAACGACCTTCGGAAAGCAAGATAATAGCGTGTTTATCGGGGAAAACGATCCTATCGACCTGGGGTTTAATGTTCTCTTTTGTAACACCCGGAAGTGCGTATAATTCATCAACCTGTATTTCATTATCAAAATGCCCGATATTACATACAATCGCATTATCTTTCATTTTTTTCATATGGTCGGTGGTTACAACATCGCAATTTCCGGTTGCGGTCACAAAGATATCGCCCCTGTCGGCAATTTCGTCCATCAAGGAGACCTCATAGCCCTCCATTGCCGCCTGTAAGGCGCAGATTGGGTCGATCTCGGTAATAACGACCCGTGCACCGAGTCCGCGCATCGACTGCGCACAACCCTTGCCAACGTCACCATAGCCACATACAACAACCGTTTTACCGGCAACCATAACATCGGTTCCTCGTTTGATACCGTCGGCGAGAGATTCGCGACATCCATAGAGATTGTCAAATTTGGATTTTGTGACAGAGTTGTTAACATTAATGGCCGGGAATAGCAGTTCCCCTTTTTCCATCATTTGGTAAAGTCTGGCAACACCGGTGGTAGTTTCTTCGCTTACGCCACGAATATTCTTTGCAATATCGCTCCAGCGTGTTGGATGTTTTTCAATATCTTCAAGAATCAATTTATGAACGATCAGTAGTTCTTTATTTTTAGTGATCGGATTGGGAATAATTCCCGATTTGGCATATTCTTTTTCAAGTCGCACGCCTTCGTGGATCATAAGGGTCGCATCACCGCCGTCATCAACCAGTGTATCGGGCCCCTTGTCGCCAAAAAGAAGCGCTTGTTTTGTGCACCACCAATACTCTTCCAATGTTTCGCCTTTCCAGGCAAATACGGGAACTCCAAGATCGGCGATAGCTGCAGCTGCATGATCTTGAGTAGAATAAATATTACAGCTAGCCCAGCGAATATTGGCACCTAAAGCCGCCAATGTTTTGATCAGAACTGCCGTTTGGATGGTCATATGCAAACTTCCGGTAATATTGGCACCCTTTAAAGGCTGGGTTGCTTTATACTTTTTTTGTAGCGCAATAAGACCCGGCATTTCAACTTCGGCAAGCTTGATCTCTTTATGTCCAAAATCAGCGAGAGAAATATCTTTTACTTTATAATTCATTTATTCTGC
>CAZSGO010000107.1:0-6114 GCA_964606395.1 uncultured bacterium | reverse complement strand
TTACCAGTTACCAGTTACCAGTTACCAGTTACCAGTTACCAATTCTTCAGCCATTTTTCGGCTTTTGCCCTATCAGAGAAGATATTTACACGGTAATTATCTGAACCCAAAGTATAATGGTAGAACATTGTCAATGTCGGATCATCGGCATTATTGGCAAAAATAGCGTTTTTGATCATATGAAATGCTTTGTTCATTCGAAAATTAGCACGAACAATATTTTGTATCGCGATAGGTTCAAAATCAAAATCCGCGGTTCGGACATCAATAATTACGTTTAAATTTTTAGGCAGGTCTTTATTATTATTTACATCATCCATGTAATTAAGGATATCTGCCGGTTCTATCATACCTGAAAAAACCGTTTCTAAGAGTTGTTTGACGTTATCAAATTTATAGGTGATCATTTATAAAACTTATTCTATTTTTGCACGATCTCTTTACCGAAAGGGGACAAAGATACGGATGCCAATTTAAAATGTTGCTTTGCAAATGGGAGTCCCACAATAGTAATAGCCAGGACTAGTCCGAAGACAAGGTGCGTAAGCGTGATCCAAATACCCCCAATAAAAAACCATAATACGTTCATGATAAAATTAAGGAAACCGCTGCTTTTTTTCTTTTCTTTGATGGCAGCATTAAATGGCATGAGTGTGACTAACCCGATCTTAAAGGTTTGCAATGCAAAGGGGATGCCTACGATCGTGACCATAAGAACAGCACTTGCAACAAAATATTCAATAGCAGTTACCAGACCGCCAAAGATCCACCAAATGATATTTCCCAATAATTTCATGTTGTCTCCTGTTTGATTCTTTTCAATATGAGAATATACAAAAGGATTTGAATTGTAAAAAGAAAAATGTTGAAAACCCCAATTCTCAGCTCTCGACTTTTCAACCCCTGATCTTTAACTTTCAATCCTCAACCCCATTCCTTTCCTGATTCTTGAATTATTTTTAATTTACATTTTAAGGTAAATTGTATTATCTTAAAAGCTGATAAAAAGTAATAAGGATGCCATGAAAACAGCTAATGAGATACGTGAGTACCTGCTTAATGAGAGATTGAAATTTGCAACCGTGTCGGGTGTATGGACAACAAAACCGAATTTGATCCGTAAGGTCGATACGCAAGTAAAAGAAATTGAGATCATTACGACAAAAAGTTTTCAAGTTAGGCCTACAGCGGGCAATCGGGAACCTATTGTAGCGGAAGTAGCTGTCGGATCTTATGTCAATGCGGTTGGGTTAAGAAATCCGGGGATGAAAGTCGCGTATGATGAATTGAAAAAACTTCGTGACGAAAAACCGCTTCGTTCAATTTTAAATGTTTCAATTTCGGGCAATTCGCCGGAAGATTTTGTAAAGTTGGCGAAGAAATTTGAAGATGTCGCGGATATGTATGAGCTGAATTTTTCTTGTCCGCATGCCAAACCGGGTTACGGTGCCTCCATTGGTGTAAGTCCCGAGCTGGTCAAAGAATATATGGAGGCGATCAGAGCGGTCACAAAGGTTGCTCTTTTCCCCAAGCTGACACCCAATGTTGAAAATATTGGTGAGATCGCTCGCGTAGCGGTTGAAGCCGGCGCGGACGGCCTCGTCGCGATCAATACCGTTGGTCCTGAAGTTTATCGGGACCCAAGCAGCGGTGAGCCTGTATTATATAATCCCAACGGACACGCGGGAGGCCGTAGCGGCGAACACGTGTTTGATATAGCTGTCCAAAAAATTAAAGAAATTCGAGAAGCTGTCGGTCCGGATATCCCCATTATTGGAATGGGGGGTGTTAGCCGCGGATCGCAGATACGTGCGATCCAACGCGCCGGCGCCAATGCAGTGGGGATCGGCTCTGCCATAGCACGTGTAAAGGATGAAAAATTTCAGCAATATTTTGAAGCGCTTCGTTTTGATACCGAAAATCAAACGGATACGGCTGCAACATTTCTATCGGTCAAGCGCCTCGCAAAATATAAAGCATATACGATCAAAAAGATCAACGAGCTCAGTGAAACCTTATGGGATATTGAACTGGAAGGCGATCCCATGCTTTATAAAGCAAGTCAATATGCCTTTGTCTGGATCCCCGGTGTAGGTGAAAAACCCTTTGGCATCGTATCGTCATCCCCCTTGCGTTTTATTGTTCGCAAGCGCTTGGATGAAATCAAAAACAAAAAGGGAAAATTTACCCACGCCTTGTTCAAAATGAAAGTGGGCGATCCCCTCTATATTCGGGGTCCTTACGGAAAAATCATGCCTGAAAATATGATGTCACATGTTATCATTCTCAGTGGAGGTACCGGATTGGCTCTGGTACCGAAATTGGCGGAAAGCTTGGCTTCGGTTGGACGGATCGTAAATGTATATCATGGTGTGACGGACAGAAAAGAAGTATGCTATCAAGAACTTATTGAACCCTACGTTACCATGAATGTCATAGAAGATGCGGGAAAACCGGGACGTGTTCTTGATGCAATGTCAAATAAATTGGATGAAATTGAGACAGATAATTGCACTGTTTATACCATTGGTCCCGATATTCTAATGAAAAAAGCACTGGAGCTTGCGGTTGAAAAGGGCTGCCCGCCGGAATACTGCTATGCCTCGCTTGAGACCAATAATATGTGTGGTATCGGCATGTGCGGCGAATGTGAATGTGGCGGCGTGCTCAGTTGCAAGAACGGGACTTTTTATGATTACCCGTTTTTAATGAAGCATTATTTTAATAAAGAAGAGAAATAAAAAACTAAAGGATAAATATGTTTAAACGACTTACAGCGATCGTAGTTCTGATGTTACTTGTCTTTTCCTGCGGGAAAAAAGAAGAAACCCCGGAACCGGTAAACATCGCAAAGCCACAGACTGAACAAATCGATACTATCGCATCAACAGAAAAACGTGCTTTAACTCCCGATGATTATGCACAATGGCAACGTCTTGGTGCTTATAGAATTTCTACAGATGGGAAATGGGTTCATTATTCGATCGAACCAAACCGCGGTGATGTACAACTCAATTTGCATGAGATTGAAACGGGAATTGAGCATAATTTTGAACGTGCAGAAAAAGCATTAATGTCTCCAAAAAATGATTTTATCGCTTTTAAAAGAGTTCCAAGATTTGAAACGGATAGACAAGCCAAACTCGATAAAGTAAAAAAAGACAAAATGCCCAAAGATTCTCTGGGTGTGTATTTGTTCGTTGATGACACACTTATCGTCATCCCACGCATTAAATCCTTTGCTGTCTCAGATGAAGATTCACCTTGGATCGCTGTACTACTTGAAAAGCCGCTTCCTCCCGTTAAAGAGAAAGCAGATACTGCTGCCGTCGATTCAATGGCACTTGCAGATTCTCTAGCCTTGGCTGATTCATTGGCGCTTGCCGATTCACTTGCATTAGCCGATTCTGCCCTGGTTGACACATCAATTATTGATACGTCCAAAATTCAAGTTGCCAAAGAAGATAAAAAAGACAAAAAGAAAAAGAAGATCCGAGAAAAAGGTACGCCATTCTGGGTATGGAATCCGGTTACTCAGGACACGGTCGTCATGGAATATGTCACAAGCTACAAGATGAGCGACAATGGAAAACGTGTTGTAACGACAACTGACCTAAAGACCGACTCGGTGAGAATATCTATAATTGAACCTTGCAAAGGCACTGTAAAAACCATTCTTGAAACATATGGTAAAGCAAAATCATTCTCATTCGATGAAGAGGGAGAACAATTGGTATTTATGTTCACCGATGATACGACGGATGATAAAAGATATGATATTTATTATTGGAAGAGCGGAAGAGCAAAAGCTAAGTGCTGGTTGAACGATGACGTGGTTAAAAAGGATGGTTGGGGACTGAGTCCTATACGAGCTCCACGATTTTCAATTGATGGAAAATATATTTCACTCGGGACGGCACCACTTCAAATTGAAGAACCGGAAGATACGCTGTTAAAAAATGAAAAAGCAAAATTTGACCTTTGGTCCTGGACAGATCCTTTGTTGCAAACACAGCAAAAAAATGAGCTGGCCCGAGAGAAAAAACGCAACTATGTTGCAATGGCCAAGGTTGGAAGCAAAAAGATCGTTCAATTGGCCGATGAAGAAGTCCCAACGGTTATTACAAGTCGCGATATGGACGAAACCATTACCCTGGGTACCAGCAATTTACCTTATCGCCAACTGATCTCCTGGGAATCGGTCGATTACTATGATTATTATCTCGTGAATATGAGAACCGGCGAGAAAGAAAAAGTTCTTGAAAAGGTATCGTCGGATGTTAATCTGTCGCCGGAACAGAAATACCTGGTTTGGTTCGACCAAAAAGACCTGCATTGGCATGTATTGGATGTTGAAAGTGGGCAAAAGACCAATTTAACAGAAGATCTTGACGTGGTTTTTTATAATGAAGATGATGATCATCCCTGGCAACCGGGTTCCTATGGACTTGGAGCATGGGGTTTAAACGATCGTTATGCATATATTTATGACAAGTACGATATTTGGAAATTTGATCTGAGCGGAGAAAAAGCACCATTGAACGTGACCGCAGGAGCGGGTCGGATGAATAAAGACATTTACCGGTATATGGAATTGGATACGGATCTGGACTATGTTCCGATCGCCCCGATCAGGTTGACAGTCTTTAATGAAAAGAACAAAAAAGGCGGTTATGCTACCGTAAATATGTATGAAGGTGGTATTCCGGAAAAACTTCTTTTCACTGAAAATAAATATGATCCTCTCAGAAAGGCAGAATGCGCGGATGTTGTCATTTGGCGCAGAGGTTCCTACCGGGAATATCCGGATGTTTATATCTCGGATCTTAATTTTGAACGTATCGAAAAACTATCGTCATTGAATCCTCAACAATCCGAATTTCGCTGGGCATCAGTCGAACTGGTTGAATGGGTAAATTCAACAGGTGATGAATTACAGGGCATGCTTTATATACCGGATGATCTGGATAAAAGTAAAAAGCACCCGATGGTGATCTATTATTATGAAAAATATTCAGATTATCTGTATCAATATTTCTCACCGACACCCAGTTATTCAACGATCAATAAGACCATGTATCCCAGTAATGGCTATATTTTATTCATTCCCGATATCGTTTATAAAGACGGGCATCCCGGGAAATCCGGTTTGGATTGTGTTGAAACCGGTATTGATATGCTACTCGAAAAATACGATTTTATTAACAAAGATAAGATCGGGATCCAGGGACAAAGCTGGGGTGGATACCAAACAGCATATTTTATTACACAAACCAACCGCTTTGCAGCTGCCATGGCCGGCGCACCGGTATCGAACATGACATCTGCCTATGGTGGCATTCGCTGGGGCACCGGACTCAGTCGCGCCATGCAATATGAAGACGGACAAAGCCGTATCGGCGGTACGCTTTGGGATAGCTTTGATCTATACGTGGAAAATTCACCGATTTTCTTTGCCGATAAAATTGAAACACCTCTGATGATGATGCATAATGATGAAGATGGCGCGGTTCCATGGACCCAAGGTATTGAAATGATGAGTGCGATGCGCCGTCTGCAGAAACCCGCCTGGATGCTTGTATATAATGAAACCGATCATAATATGGGTCAGGCACAATGGGGCAACCGTATGGACCTTACCATTCGTATGAAACAGTTTTTTGATCATTACCTTATGGACAAACCCATGCCCCGTTGGATGAAGGAAGGTATTTCGGCCATGGAAAAGGGTAAAGATCCAAAATATGATCTCATTGAAGAGGAATAAGTGAAATATTTACCAAAGATCACACTGGCACAATTGCCAACGCCCTTACATGGGATGCCAAACCTGGCTGAAAAGCTGGGTTTCGAAGGTAAACTGTATATCAAGCGTGATGATCTGACCGGACTGGCAGCCGGTGGAAATAAATCCCGCAAACTGGAATACTTGATGGCGGAAGCCTTAAAGCGTGATGCCGATACCGTTATTACAGCCGGTGGCCTGCAATCTAATCATTGCATTCAAACCGTAGCAGCCGCTAAAAAAATGAATCTGGATTGTCATATAGTATTATCCGGAGACAAGCCTGAGTCCCCAAACGGGAATCTTCTATTGGATATACTCGCCGGAGC
>CAZSGO010000106.1:0-6124 GCA_964606395.1 uncultured bacterium | reverse complement strand
GTCTTACCATAATTCCAGTCTTCTGCCGTTGCATAATCAACAATAACCAATCTTTCTTGTAATCGCTTAAAATCACGGTAATCAAGATTTTTCCTATTATGGTATTTCCAACGGGTATTCCCCATATTCATATTCGGGTATTTCTGGACTTGAAAGGTCCCTGCTCCTAAGCCACCCATATTGTCCTCTACCGTTTGCTGAAGCACGTTGATCGCGGTCATGACCCCAATGATGGAGAAAATACCGATCACAACTCCCAGCAATGTTAAAAACGATCGTAATCTATTCTGGCGAATTGATGATCTCGCCGAAAGATATATTTCTTTAAAATCCATATGCTATCCCTTATTCATACCTCAATGCTTCTATCGGATCCAGTGATGCTGCTTTGTATGCCGGATATGACCCAAAGATCAGCGCGATACCGGAGCACACCACAAGTCCGATAATAGCCCAATCCCAAGGAAATACAAATGACATATCCGCAATTATTGCAATAACATTGCCGCCAATTATTCCAAGAATGATACCCACGACACCTCCAATTTCTGTCAGGATCATTGCTTCGAACATAAATTGAAACAACACATCGCGTCTTTTTGCTCCCAAACTTTTCCGTACACCGATCTCTCTTGTTCGTTCCGAAACGGTCACCAGCATGATGTTCATGATACCGATACCCGATGCCAGCAAGGCGATCGAAGCGATAATGGCGGCTGCAATCCTGATGGCAGCCGTCATTTGATTAAATTGATCTATCAGTGAAGCGTTCGTCCAAGCTTCAAAACTATTAGGTTCGCCAATTTTATCACCCCGGATGAGCCGAAGTTCATTGACCACCTCTTGCATACCCTCGTCAAACTGATCCTGATCTATAATTGTAAAACAGTAGTTCAATGAGGTAAAGCTGGCTTGTCCGTAATATTTAAAATATGTGGTCAATGGCATATAGGCACGGTTATCCATGGAATTACCAAATCGTTGACCTCTTTCTTCAGCCACACCGATAACCCGATATTTTACACCATCGATCTTTATATCTTCACCGATCGGATTAATGTTCTGGAAAAGAATATCTGCTGCCTCAGAGCCTAAAATAACAACATGCGATGCATTCTCTTCATCGATCTGAGATATCATTCGACCCATGTCGACCCTGAGATTATTTGTAAATTCCCAGTTATGCGTAATACCGGCTATGACCATGTTGGCTTTGGTTGATTTATCTTTATACTTAAAGGTTTTATTCCAATTCCAATCTTCGGCTGTAGCGTAATCAACAATGGTCAAACGCGGCAACAATCTTTGAAAATCTTTATAATCGAGATTTTTCCTGCTTTGATATTTCCACCAGTTATTTCCCATATTCACGTTCGGGAATTTCTGTACTTGAAATGTGCCGGCGCCAAGACCGTTCATATTGTCTTCCACGCTCTGCTGTAAGACATTTATGGCTGTCATGACCCCGATAATGGAAAATATGCCGATCACAACACCCAGTAAGGTCAAAAACGATCTTAATTTGTTTTGTCTGATCGATTCCTTTGCTGAGCGAAATATCTCTTTGAAATTCATTGTTTCCCCTTACTCAAATCTCATCGCTTCAATTGGATCAAGTCGTGAAGCCTGACTTGCCGGAACAATACCCGAAACGATACCGACACCAATGGAAACACCAAGGGCCGTTAAAACCAATCCGATCGACATGCTGGCTACAAAGAACTTATTTACCACTCCTACAAGGAGCGAGGTTAAGCCGAGACCGATCAACCCTCCGATCATAGCTATAATGATCGCTTCAAACAGGAACTGGATCAAGATAACCCAGCGTTTTGCCCCCAGGGCTTTACGAATGCCGATCTCTTTTGTTCGTTCTTTTACGCTAACGAACATAATATTCATAATACCGATACCGCCAACAAGAAGTGACAAAGCCGCTATGCCAATGCCTACGGCAGCAATGCTGGTTTTGATTTTCCCCAGCTCATCTTCCATGGCTTCCTGCTGATTGATCGCAAAATTATCTTTGTCAAGCGGTCGTAAACCACGCAGTCCACGCGTTATTGAACGCACTTCTTCCAGGGCATATTCTTTGTCGACACCTTCTCTGATCTTAAGCGGGATCGTGATCCAGCGGGATCGGCCAAAAACGGATTTGAGCGTTTGGAACGGTATTACGGCCATATTGTCGATACTGAACATTCCAAAGATCTTTCCCTGTTCGGCAAAAACACCGATGACCCGGAATTTTAGTCCATTTACCTTAATACTCATTCCGCAGGGATCCTCTACATTTGGAAATAGGATCTTATTGACTTCCGACCCTATCAGGATAACGCGGGAAGCACTTTGATCTTCCAATTGTGTGAAATAACGACCGGATTCTATCTTGGCGGCATCAATGTATGCCGATTGCCAACCGCGACCGCCAAGGTCAACACCTTCACTGTTATTTTCTTTATAGGAGAGTGTCACCCTGCGACTTGTCTCCAGACTTGCGTGTGAAATGGACGTTGCTCTTTCGGCAATTTTTTTCGAATACTCTTCTCTTATCTGTGGACGATTCCTGAATTCCCACCATTCCGCATCACCCATGAACCAGGGAAATTGCTGAACGTAGAGAACGTCATCGCCGAACATACCAAGAGTTTGATTGAACACATTGTCAATACCATTAATAGCGGTACCCATCAGGCTAACAGATAAAATTCCAATAATTATTCCCAGCATGGTCAGTAAAGCCCGGCCTTTGTTTTGAAAAACCGCTTTAAATCCTATCACAATGCTTTCGTAAAGTTGATTGAACATAATTACTTCTTTTTGTTATCTTCATGAATTTTACCATCAAGCATATGGATCACACGATTTGCACGTTCGGCAATATCATGTTCATGAGTCACCAAAATGATCGTGTTGCCCTCTTTGTGAAGATTATCGATCAGATCCATAATATCATGACTTGTTTTTGAATCCAGGTTACCTGTCGGTTCATCCGCCAAAATAATGGACGGATTATTAACCAAAGCCCGTGCAACAGCAACCCGTTGGCGCTGGCCGCCGGACAATTCATTTGGTTTATGGTGCATTCGATCGGCAAGCTGTACCTGTTCCAGGGCCGCCTGTGCACGTTCAAGACGTTCAGCCCGTGGAACACCTCCGTATATCAACGGCAATTCAACATTATGTAGTGCTGTCATACGAGGTAATAGATTAAATGTCTGGAAAACAAACCCGATCTTTTGATTGCGAATGACCGCAAGCTGATCGTCGCTGGCTGTTCCCGTACCATCTGCGACCTCCTGATGGATCGATGTACCATCAAGATCATATGAACCGTTCGTGGGAGTATCCAAACATCCGATAATGTTCATCAAGGTTGATTTACCACTCCCGGAAGGACCCATGATCGAAACGTATTCATTTTTTTCAACATTTACGCTCACCCCGTTCAGAGCTCTTACCTCAATGTCGCCAATTTGATATACGCGATGTATGTTTTCTAATTTTAATAATGACATTATCTGTCCTTTTTTCTAGTAAAGATCACTATCTTTATTTCTTTTTCGCATCATTTGCATCTTTGACTGCCGTACCGGTCTGAAGGTCAAAGGTCAATGCCTGGTGATTACCAATGACGATGACATTACTTGTATCAACACCACTTAATACTTCAAAGAAGTCTTCGGAATTGATCCCCAGTTTCAGTTCGGTGGCGCGAACGGAATCTTGCTCAACAACAAATGCCACTTCCAGCAACTCGGGTTTTCCATTCATCATGCCGGGTTCCATCTTGCGCACTTTGTCGGCGGGACGGACCGTGACGGCACGGATCGGGATGGCCACAACATCAATTTTTTTGTCTGTAAGGATCTCAACCGTTGCATTCATACCCGAGCGGATCTCAGGAGGATTGTTGATCATTTTGACCGTTACTTTAAAATTTGTTATGGCGTTTTGTGTACCGGCGCCCATGGTAGAAGCTAACTGTGAAATTTCAGTTACAATGCCTTTGAATACTTTGTCGGCTAAAGCATCGATCTCAATATCCACAGAATCACCGACTTCAACGCGAACGATATCATTCTCGTTGACATCTACTTCAACTTCCATTCCCGAAAGGTCGGCAACCGTCATCACAACATCAGCCTGAAAGGTTGATCCAAGAGCCATTTCGCCTTGTTCTTTCTGTAAACCGATCACGGTTCCATCAATAGGGGCTATCAACGTTGTTTTGCGCAGATTGTCTTCTGCTTGTTCCAGGCGTGCGGCTGCTTGTTCAAAAGCACCCACGGCTTGATCGTATTGCCCTTTGGCCTGATCAAACTGAGATTCACTGTAATTTTTATCGTCATACAATTTTTTAACACGCTTGTATTCCTTTTCAGCTACTTCTTTTGCCGAAAGGGTTGAACGGTAATATGATTTTGATTGATCTACATCTGCCGCGTATCTTACTTTGTCAAGCTGGGCAAGTAATTCGCCTTTTTTAACATCCTGACCTTCTTTGACATACAAAGCTTTGATCTCGCCGGCAACGTTTGCCGAAATATTGACTTTTACGACCGGCTGAACATATCCGGCGGCATAAACTTTAGATTCAATGGTATGCAAACGGACTTTTTCCATTTGTACTTCTACTGCTTTTTTGTTGTCTTGTTTGAGCGTAAACACGAGGAATACCGCTAAAACAACAACGGCTGAAATAATGATAATAAGTTTCTTTTTCATCTTCATTCCTATATTTTGTTAATTAATTTTAGGATCTCTGCTTCGACCATTTTTCGTGAATATTTGGCCTCAACAAGCGTGCTTTCTGCACTTAATACGGTTATTTGCGCTTGCATTCTATCCAGGATCGTTGCTTTTCCAAGTTCATATTGTTGATTAACGATATCATAAGCGCTCTTGGCCGATTCCAAACGACGTTCATTGATATCGACCATGGCAGTATAGGTTTCAAACTGCGTATAATAATCACTTAATTGCTGATCCAATAAGCGGACGGTATTGTCAACATTGATCTGTGCTTGTTCCAACTGCAACTTGCTTTGCTGAATATTTTCACGCCTGGATAAGCCATTGAACAAGGTCCAGCTTGCTGTCAGTCCAACACTGTTACTGGCCGATACAGCGGGATCATAGCTTCCATTGTGATTGTACGAACCCGAAACACTTGGTAGAAAAGCTTCTTTTGATGCACTAACGATCACTTTGCTGACTTTCTCTTGCAGGACGGCAGATCCAAACTGAGGATTATCCTGCAGCATCATGTTTCTTGCGTCTTCATAGTCAGGGATCTCAATATTTTCCACATCAATATCTACCACATCGAACTCTACGCGAGGATCGCGACCCAACATCACATTCATGGTCCGCAAATATGACACATAGAGTTGTTTTTGTCCCAAAAGTTGAGATTCAAAATCACCTTTTTGTGCTTCAGATTTCAGAACGTCTGAAATTGTGATCACGTTTTGCTCATACATTGACCGTGTTTTTTTCAGGTTCTCATCTGCTACGGCTATATTGCCTTCATAAACTTCGATAAGCTTTTTGGTGCTCAGTATCCTGTAATAAAGTGTACTCACCTGACTGACAATATCATTTTTGTTATTGACACTGTTCAGGCGATTTACCTTACTGTTCAAATTAGCGGATTTTATTCCCGAATACATGCCCGGAGAATACAGCGTCATCCCCGCACTTAAACCGTATGAGCTGCCAAGAGCCCAGCTTGTCGCGTCTGATGATGATAATCCCGAAGACACCGATACATTTGGCATAACAGAGCTGTAAGCCTGGCGTACCTTTGATTTACCGATCTCGGCACTTAATTCCGTTTGCTGGATATTGGGGTTGTTTGATCTTGCCATATCAATGCACTCTTCCAGTGTAAGTGTTTCTGCAGATAAAAGGATACCCGCACACATTGATATACAGATCAATGTTAATTTGATCTTCATTGTCACCTCTCGATACTAATAATTAACAACTATATTTAGATTTCGGTTTCTTCCGTTTCCTCGGATTCAACCTTCTTTAGACTTCCGATCCCTGCCTTTTCAAAACTTATATTGGAGGGATTTCCCATATATTTTATCGTGCCCATTCCGGCAATTTCAGC
>CAZSGO010000105.1:0-6136 GCA_964606395.1 uncultured bacterium | reverse complement strand
TGCCGTTGATCGGTGATGATGCTCCGGCTTTTGAAGCTGTGACAACACAGGGAGTGATCCACTTCCCGGAAGATTATAAAGGCAAATGGGTCGTATTGTTTAGCCACCCCGCAGATTTTACCCCGGTATGTACAACAGAATTCATGACCTTTGCAAATATGCAAGGCGAATTTGATGCATTGAATACACAATTGATCGGTCTGTCCATTGATAGTCTCTATGCTCATATAGCATGGCTGCGGACCATTAATGAAAAGATCGAATACAAGGGAATGAAAAATATTGAAGTTACGTTTCCTTTGATCGAAGATATTAAAATGAATGTTGCCAAAAAATACGGTATGGTCCAGCCGAACGCTTCTTCGACCCAGGCAGTACGGGCCGTATTCATTATTGATCCAAAAGCAAAGGTACGCGCGGTCATTTATTACCCGCTATCAAACGGGCGGAATATGGATGAGATCAAACGTTTGATCATCGCTATGCAGAAATCAGATAAGGACGGTGTGGCAACACCGGCTAACTGGCAGCCCGGTGATGATGTGATCATTCCTCCTCCCGGTTCATGTGGTACGGCAAAAGATCGCGTCGAATCAAAAGAAGAAGGCAAATACTGTCTGGATTGGTTCATGTGCCTGAAGAAAGATAAATAACCTCCTTGCTTAAATAGTTAACTTTAGCTTATAAAAGGCCGTCGAAAGATGGCCTTTTTATTAATATATAGTAAATATCTAAAACCGGCTTTTAAAACTATTTTGGTTTATGTATGTTTCTGGTGGATTTTTGAGAGAGAGTAATTCATCTTATCATGTTGAATGTTTACTCCTACTATATAAGTAAAAATTAATCCGGAAATGAAACTGGAGAGAAGATGAAGAAGTTATTATTTATTTTGTTTTTAATTGGTTTGACTCCCCTTGTTGCAAACAGTGCACTGGAATTCAATGGCATTGATAATTATGTGCAATTATCACAGCTTTTAAATATTGGAAATACAAGCAGTACGATCGAAGCCTGGGTAAAAGCGCCAATTATAGGGAATGGAAATCTTGTTGAGGGTGAAAGAGTCGGCATTATTTTAGGTAATTGGGGAGCAAGCGGAGATCCAAATAATGTGGCATTGGAGCTCTATTCATCGGGACAAGTCAGATATTACTGGAATAACGGTGAAGTTGATTTGAGAGGTACAACTGATCTCCGAGACGGAAGCTGGCATCATCTTGCAGCTGTTAGAGATATCCTCAACAACAAGATGATAGTGTATATTGATGGTATTGTTGAAATCGAGAATCCCGGGTGTGGGACTGATATCAATATTATCAACACCCACAGAATTGGTATTGATAATCGTACATGGGCTAGTGGAATCCCTTACTTTCATGGTGAAATAGATGAAGTGCGCGTTTGGAATATCGCCAGAACACAAACAGAGATCCGTGAAAGCATATGCGAGGATGTAACCGGATCTACCGGCTTGCTCTCCTATTATAAAATGAGTGATGATTCGGGAACGTCTTTGACAGACAATACCGGCAATGGTAATACCGGTACCCTGACCAATATGGATAATAGCGATTGGGTGAATGATAATTTGATCCCGGATGGTGATGGATCGACCACACCTTATCAAATCAATGGATTGAATCAGTTATATTGGTTGTCGCAGAATTCCGCTTATTGGAGCGTTGACTTTGAACAGATTACCGATATTAACGCAACAGCGACCGAAAGTTGGGATGGTGGGGCCGGGTTTGCACCGATCGGCAATAGCTCAATAAAATTCAATGGTACATACGATGGAAATGATCATTTAATTTCTGATCTTACCATTAACAGACCTTCAACGGATAAAGTTGCTTTTATTGGATGGACGAATACTGGAACGTTGATATCTAACGTGCATTTGACGAATGTGGATATTAGCGGTAATGGTAGTTCGGGATCTGTTGTTGGCTATCTTATGAGCGGTGACGTAAATCAGTGTTCTTCATCCGGTTCAGTCTCCGGTGTCAATTATGTCGGAGGACTCGTCGGTCAAATGGCAAATGGATCGATCTCTGAATGTTTTGCAACGGTAACAGTCGCAGGCAGTGGACAATATGCCGGAGGATTGAATGGTCTTTTTGGCGGTGGCACGCTAAGTAATTGTTACGCAAGCGGAGATGTAAGCGGGGTTACCTATGTAGGCGGTTTGATCGGGAGTGCTTTTGGCGGTACATCGACAACAAACAGTTACTCAACCGGCAGTGTCAGCGGAACATCCAATGTGGGCGGTTTAATCGGACATGCAGCTCCGGAAGATGAATTTTTCGGAGATCCTGGTGCCGAGGTTACCGGCTGTTTTTGGGATACGGAAGCATCCGGTAATGCTAGCAGTGCAGCCGGTACCGGCAAAACCACTGTTGAGATGAAAACATTGTCTACTTATACCGATGCCGGATGGGATTTTGCAGAAGAAACGGTCAACGGTTCAAACAATTATTGGGGTATAAATAACGAACAACACGATGCTTACCCATTCCTATCATGGGAAGATTATACACATAATTACAGCGATACGCCTCTGCCTGTAACGCTTGTATCATTTGATGTCAATTGTGATCGGGGTATGGTTAATCTGAGTTGGTCAACAGAAAGCGAAACTCAGAACTTGGGTTTTATGCTTGAACGTAAAACCTGGGACTCGGATTGGAAAATGATCGCAAATTACCTGAATGATCTCGCACTGACCGGGCACGGAACGACAAGTGAAAGGCATGATTATTTGTACATAGATGAAGACGTGATCGTTGGACGAACATATGAATACAGATTGAGTGATGTTAGTGAAAGCAATCAAATCAATGAATTGGGAAGCCTAAGCATTACTGTAAACGAGATAGGTAATATGACACCTGAGGAATTCGGGATTAGCAAAGCATACCCCAATCCATTCAATCCTGTATTAACTATTCAATTTAATTTAATAGAAAATGCTCACACAACTGTTAATATTTTGAATTTGAGTGGACAAAAGGTAGCTCTGCTTGATCAAGGATTTCGTAATGCCGGGTCTTACGAATTACAGTGGGAGGCAGAAAATGTCGCATCGGGGATATATTTTGTTAAGATCATGTCGGGAAGGAAAAGTGATATGAGAAAAGTAATGTTATTAAAATAATATTTAAGGAATATTAATAAATAAAGGCCGTATTTATAACGGCCTTTTTATTTTTAGATCTATTGAATAAAACACTTCCCTTTTTTTAAAAATACATTTATAATTTAATAATTAGTTAGTTATTAGGTCTGAATGAGGATAATTGTTTTTTTACATAATCATAACGACACGGGAAATATAACACTTTCCGTAACTAAGAAGATGAGGTGTAGAATGAAAAAGTTATTTTTGTTTCTCATTTTAGCGTTATTGTTTACGCAAACAACGATGGCGGACGGGACACTCCCTTCAGGCTCAGGTACTTCCGGCGATCCCTATACCATTTCAACATTAAATCATCTATTATGGATCAGTACCAATTCTACATCCTGGGATAAGGTCTTTCTGCAAACCGCGGATATTGATGCCTCGAGTACCGCTACCTGGAACAGTAACAGCGGTTGGTCTCTTATTGGTACGGGAAGCAATCCATTCACCGGAACCTATAATGGCGGTGGTTTTACGATCAGTGGATTGACAATTAGCAGGGCCGATCATGTTCAAGGTTTTTTTGGCGCGACCAGTAATGCCAGTATTTTGAACCTTACATTATCGGACGTTTCAATCAGCATTACCGGAGATCAGCAAAAGTGCGGAGCTATTGTGGCGCAAAACACAAATACACCTTTAAGCAATTGTCATACCAGCGGTACGGTCAAAGGGGATGATTATGTCGGTGGACTTATCGGTATAAACAGCGGAGCCGATGCCGTGATATCTGATTGCTCTTTTAGCGGCACAGTAGTGAGATATGCTAATTATACGGGAAATTATATTGGTGGGCTGATAGGCAAAAGTGAAAGTGGGGCGCACATACAAGATTCGCATGCCAGTGCGACAGTTGACGGAAAATGGTATGTTGGCGGACTAGTGGGTGGAAATGATGCATCAACGATCGATCGATGTTATTCAACAGGAAATATTGGGGGAGATTATTATGCAGGTGGTCTTTCCGGTAACAATAGTAATTCATCTTTAATAAATCAATGTTTCAGTTTAAGCAATGTTAGTGCCAATATAAATGTTGCGGGAGGACTGATAGGAAACAATAACGGTTCTACGGTCAGTAATGGCTTTAGCCGGGGTACGGTAACGCGTAGTCAGGGTAGTGATGGCGATTTTGGCGGTTTTATCGGTAAAAACGAGAATACAACCGTGATCGAATATTGTTATTCTACGGGAACTGTCGCCTATACAGGTGCAACAGACCCCACGGACAAAGGATTTATTGGTAATTATAATGCTACCGGTTGCTCCCATAACTTTTTTGATTCCCAGACCTCTGTGCAAAGCAGTGGTTCAGGCGCTACAGCAACGTTAACGAGTGATATGAATAATTATACGACATTTATTACAGAAAATTGGGACTTTAAAGGTGAATCCACGAACGGCAGCGATGATATCTGGAATATTGGTAATGGCAGAAATGACGATTATCCTTATTTCGATTGGATGTATCCCGGAGATGATGTACCGACACCAATCAGACTATCAAATTTTTCCGTAGCCGAAGACAATGGTGTCGTACGTTTGAGCTGGGAAACTGCAACCGAGACCGAGAATAGCGGTTTTGTTATCCAAAGAAAAATTTCGGGCAGCTCATGGGATAATTTAGTTGATTTTCATTCTGATCCCACGTTGGAAGGATACGGCACGACCAGTGAATCGCATAGTTACAGCTGGCTGGACCAGAATGTTTTGCCGGGTTTTACATATCATTATCGTCTTGGCGATGTGGATTATAATCATTCGATCACCTGGCATGAAGAAATTGAAATTTTACTCAAGGATGAAGGATCGCTCATTCCGGATCTGTTCGGACTTCAGGCAGTTTTTCCGAATCCTTTCAATCCAATGCTTACGATCCGTTACGGATTGACTGAAGACGCTCAAACTTCAGTCAAAATATTGGATCTTCAAGGCAAAACGATCGCGACACTTGAAAATAAATTCCAAAAAGCCGGTTCATATGAACTGCAATGGCAGGCCGGTAATAAGGCCTCTGGTATTTACCTTGTTGAGGTGGTTTCGGGTGAGAAGAGCGATATGAGGAAGGTGCTTTTAACGAAATAGATTATCCCAAGAAATTTTTTAGAGACGCAGCATTGCTGCGTCTCTTTTATTTGTATGTGAAAAGTTCATTAACCGTCGAAAGACGAACCTTTTTTATTTTAAGAAGTGTCTTGATTTTTTATAAAATCTTAATGTAAGTTCCCCTAAGGCTGGAAAAAAGGATCATCATGAAGATCAATTTTAGAACTTTTACTACAATATTATTATTCGGGACATTGACATCAGTTATTATTGGTGTGGCTTTCTTTGGTATGAAGATATTTGATGTGGAAAGTCCGCTATTCCAATTTATATCATACGGATTCATTGGATCAATGGCCTTTGCACTGTTTAAGGCTCAGCGGTATCTTATTTCACTTGTTGTTCTGATAGGATCCTTTGTTGGACTTTTCTATTGGACCGGGGCACACTTCCTTATATCACATATCTTTTACTATATGAGCATGTTGGTCAGCATTTTTATATTTTCCACCCTGATCTTTGATCATCTCAAAACAGCAAGATTTATTCGTCCCCTGATCCTTGCGACCATGATCTCAATCTTTTTTGTCAGTAACACCTTCTTGCTTTCATTGATCTACACACATAGTATTACCAGTGCACTGGTTTTCAAGAACATGTTCATGGGTTTGCTTATAGGCTTGGGCATTGGGTTGGGAATTGAGATCGCGTGTCTATTGATAAAGAAAGAGGCTGAAGAATTACCTGATTGAAAATCGAATTTGAAAAAATATTATATAGAGACGCAACATGTTGCGTCTCTGTGTTATTGGACATAAAATTCCCTAAAATGAATAAGCGTATCAGAGAACAATTTTTTATAAAAAAATTGACAATATTAAAAATATTATTTAATGTTGATAT
>CAZSGO010000104.1:0-6257 GCA_964606395.1 uncultured bacterium | reverse complement strand
CTCAGCTTGAAGCACCGCTGGCTTATTCGTCCCGATCTGATTGCTAAATTCTTTGTAGCACGCAGTAAATTTCAATTTGATGTGGATTTCCTTCTGAAGAACGAATATTTTTACATAAATGATTCCGACACATCAAATATTGATACGACCGATATTAAAAACCATACAAGCATTAATATGCACGACTATATTACCGATTGGTCGGAAGGTGTTGATATGACATGGCTTATCAACAAAAAGAACACATTGAAATTTGGTGTGTTCAACAAGAATATTGATTTTGCTTTAGGTGCTGATTTTAATGAATTATCATTGTTGGATAGTGCAAATCAATCTCGTGAATGGGGCTTTTACATTCAGGAAAAATATAGGCCGTCACCCTTGTTCATTTTTGAACCGGGTATTCGTTTAACGCGCTATGCAAATACTAAAAAATGGTACCCAGATCTAAGGTTGAAAGCTAAAGTGTTGGCTACGGACCAGCTGGCCTTTACCCTTGCCGGGGGAACGGTTCACCAGTTCTTGCAAACAGCGAATTTTGAAAATGAAATGATCCGCTTTATTGATCTATGGTTCCCAACAACATCAGAAATGGAACCCAGTAAAGCTACTCATTTTAATGCCGGCTTGGAATACTGGCATAATAATATTCAATTTACCTTAGAAGGTTATTACAAGAAATACGATCACTTATTGACTATGAGCGAAGATCTCGGCGGTTCAACGCTTATGTCCTTCATTGAAGCGGAAGGCTATTCCTATGGGATTGAATTTCTTATGAAAAAAACAACAGGTGATCTGACCGGTTGGGTAGGTTATTCCTATATGAGCACAAAGAAGCGTGAAAGTGAAGCTGCCGGTTATTATCCCCCAAAATATGACCGTACCCATAATTTGAACGTGGTTGCGCAATACGATATAGATAAGCGCTGGTATTTTTCATCATCTCTGGTATGGAGCACCGGAAATCCCTATTCGCAGATCTACGGAAATTTCCATTATACAGATCCGGACGGAAACGGTTCATGGCTTAACCGAATGGAGATATACGGTGAACGTAACGGAGAACGATATCCTCCGTATTTTAGAGTGGATATGGGTATTAACCGACGCGGGAAATTATTCAAACAAAAAGCGACCTATTATTTTCACGTGATCAATGTGACCAATCATCCGAATGTTTTTCTTTATCTTTACGAGGATTATGATGCACAATTTGATCCCGAGACCAATACATCGATCATTTATCGTCAACCGATCACGATGTTCCCGATCTTACCAACCTTTGGCGTGGAGTTCTCATTCTAATGAAAAAATACATATATACTATTTTGGCTGTCTCGCTACTTCTTAGCATTTTCTCATGTTCCGATCTTGAGGAAGTGGTTATTTATCATGAACCGGTCCTGAATATTTATGCCAATATTTCAGCAGCAAACCCGGCCATGAATTTTGTTCATGTTTACAGAACCACGGGGTTCGGTGAGCCGGATCGTTATGAGACCGACAGTATTATTTATCATGAATTCTATAATGAATCATCAGGTGATACGATCACATACCAAACACTGTATATTGACACATCTTATGCCGTAAATAATGCAAAAGTCTATTTCTTACATGGCGCCGATACGATCCGTTTTTATGAGCATATCCAGGGCATCTATGAATTGGTCGATACGTCAGTTGATATTGTTGTTGGCGATATTTACGACCTTCGTGTGGAAACAGAAGATTTTGGTATTGCTACCGCTAGCGAAGAGGCGTTGCCGCCAATCACATGGATGCATTCAGAATCCGATACTATTTGGATCTCTATTTCAGACCCTGAAGCGGATACCTTAAAATGGAATGATGTCGGTGGAGCATATAATGTTAGGTTTAATGCGATTTATCGAAGTGACTGGGGTGTATATACATACGAATTATTAACAGAACAAGTTCGAGATCCATTTTGGGCTTATGATTCAAGCAGATATGATGGTCTATTTGACATGGATGTGATCTATGAATATCTGTACAGTGATTATTATGCCGACAGTTTGGAAGTAATTGCCACGGTTATATCGTTCTCAGATTCATACCTTGATTATAAAAGCCTTGAACAAATGGCACTTACCACCGGGTTCATTCGTTATCCCACCTTGAGTGATTTCCGTGTTAATATCAATAACTCACTTGGAGCGTTTACGTCATTATCTGTTTCGGATAGCCGGGTAGTGATGTTTGTGAAATAGAACCGTGAGACGTAAATCGTAAGATGTGATAAGCAATATAAGAAAAGCCACCCTGAAACTTTTGGGTGGCTTTTTCATTAATAGCTAAAATATTTAATCTTTATCGTTTCTTTTAACGTTTTACCGGGCTGCGCCGAGGCTTCGGTCGGCAGGCGGCTTACGGTTCACGTCTTATCATTTCACCAATAACATTTTCTGCGAACTCGCAATAACACCATCTATCTGCATGACGGCGATATACATGCCGCTTGGAATGTTAGTACAATTCCAGGAAAGCGAATAGCTGCCGGATGAATGTAGGGAATTGACCATGGTGTTGATCTTACGCCCCTGAACATCATAGATCGAAATATTAACGTATGAGTCTGAGGGGATGTCGTAATTGAGTGTGGTTCGTGCATTAAAGGGATTGGGGAAATTCGGATGAAGCTTAAATATCTCGGGTACGCTTGTAATAGCCGGTTCGATTGGATCATCGATCTTGATCGCTTCGACGGCATCCAGGTAAATGATTCGGTCAGCCGATTGATTGGGAGCATAGAACATCAAGGCATCAATCGTTACATATTCTGAATTGATCGCACCGTCACCGTTTGAATAATTTGCCCACAATTCTGTAGAGTCGAGGCGAACACTGTAAGTATGCCATGTGTTGTCGCCTTCAACCGTTAAACCTAACGAAGTTTCCATTTCCCCGTTTTCGTCATCGATCAAAACAGCGACTTCCAGGCCTGTTTGATCTGTTTTTATTGCAAAACTGATCTCCCGGCCACGAGGTATTTTAACATTATTGATCGCTGATCCGCCACCCGATAGTAGCCTGACGGTCCAGTCACTTGAGCTAGCGGTATTATCTTTAAGCACAAGCTTTAAGGCTTGGTCATTTTCAAAAGAAGTTTCTCCGGTGACACTTGAGGAGGACTCGGTAGATATCCCCGTAGTCGAACCGCTATAAGTGGGTTGTCTGTAGAAATGCCCCAAGCCTGTTTCAAAATCATCCAATATCAGGGTATCTTCATATTGAAGAAAATTTGTTCTCAATACATCCCACAGTTCGCGGTGTTCTTCATCGTATCCCAAAGCCCACATACCCGTGCCCATCAAGTTATAATCAAAGACCAACTTTTCTTTGGCATCCAAAGCCTGGGCATCATTACACCATGCTTGGTACCAATCATCTCCACTTTGATAGTAGGTCCAGGCATCTTCATATTTGGTGGACCATTGACGTCCATAGCTTGTGTAATAATCTTTTGCCGTAGCATAAAAAACAGAAGATCCGCTTGCAAGAGTAGTGGCATTTACAGTAGCACGTTGACTATATGATACTTTCCATTTATTGCCGTAATAGGGAAGGCCGAGGATCAATTTTGATTTATCGCATGAACCATAACCATTTGTACTATTAACAATGGTTTGTTCAAGTGTGTAGGAAGATCCCGTAATGGGAGCACTGGGTCCGGTACTTGAGGAACCATTATAAAAATATGCATAGCCCATGATAAAAACATAATCACAGGCATCAACCAGACCGGGTAGATTCCAGCCACTCCAGTTGACAGCCGGTCCGGCAAAGGATATTTCCTGTTCGGGGCCGACATTGGTTTTTATATAATCTGTCAAACCCCGCATGAAATTATTCATGGGTGTTCCGCGGTCAGCGGTTTGCGGGCCTTCAAAATCTATATTTACCCCATCAAGATTATAGGTGTTGATAATAGAAGCAACATTCTGATAAAAATTATTTGAGGCAGTTGTATCGTTGATGAGAGCGTGAATATCATCATCATTGAATTCAACAACGCACATAATAAGTTTAACGCCATTTGCATGGGCCGTATTCATCATGCTGACCCAATTGGTCGGCCATCCGGAAGGAAAACCTGTTATGTTTCCCGCAGTTGTAACCGTAAAATCAAATAACGCAATATGGGACAATGAGGAATAATCGAAGTATGCCGGTGCTGAACTGATCTTCCAGTCGGGAAGATACCCAAAGACAGCACGGGTCAAAAGCGGTCCATTCGGATCTCGGTCTTTTAAGGTATCAATCGTAACGACCGTATTCTTGTTTAACATGGGCAATTCTTTGTCTTGAAAATGGGCTTCCCATTCTATTTGATGAATACCTTTATGCTCTTCAAATGATTGCGCAAAAACAATGGTAAAAGTAAGTAATAAAATTAAGGATAATAGCTGTCTCTTCATACTTCGATCTCCTGAAAAATATCCATAGTATATTGTGTGTCAAGTTGTTTTCGATCCCGGATATTTTCCATCTGCTTTTTCATGATATCGGATATTTCATCGGGAGCTGCATTGCGTAGTTGTTCTGTCAGTTCATTATAAGCATCTTTAAGCATTTGCATTTCGATCTGCTTCAGACTTTCTACAAATATCTGTTCTTGGTTCTTAAGATTTTGTTCTTCCATTATGAGTTTGATAACAAAACTTCTGATCTTGTCATCAACGATCTTATCGGGTATATGGCCGGCAATAATATTTATATTTTTTTCCAATACTCCAAGAATGGCGGTAAGCACCTGTTTAAGGAAAGGATGTTTATATAAAACAGGTGAAAGATATCTTACCCCGGCTTTGCGAACGGTAATATTGCCGTTTACCAGTAGTTGAAGTAAAAAATATTCGGCCGACTCACCTTGGTTTTTAAACTGTTTGGGCTTTTCTCCCATGAAAATATTTTTTTCGTCACGGCGATTCGGGCGTTGCTGGCGATTGAGCTGGTTTAAAAGGGTTTGTTCATCAACCAGAAATAATTTTGCGATCTCGCGGGCGAACATTTCCCGGTACACGGGGTCGGAAAAACCTTGTATATTTTCAAGAAGTTGGGTGATGGTCTCTGATTTCACTCGTGCCGACATAGTGGCAGGTTGATAGTATTGCCGTAAAAATTCAAAAAATGGCAGTGCTGAGGCTTCTTTTTTAAAAAACCCTTCTGCGCCTTCTTTTTGTAAATAGCTGTCGGGATCTTCACCGTCGGGAAGTACAAGTACACGGCAATCCAGTTTCTGAGAGGAAACAGAAAACCCGGTTTTTACAGCCGCTTTCTGCCCTGCATTATCACTGTCGTAACATAAGATGGCTTCGTCGGCAAAACGCCTTAATAGCCGTGCATGCTCGTCTGTGAAGGCCGTTCCCGAACCGGCAACAACATTGATATAACCATGTTGATAGAGTTGAAGAAAATCCATATATCCTTCTACAACAATGGCTTTCTTCTGCTTGCGAATATTGTCCCGGGTAAGGTGAAGTCCATAGAGGATCTTGCGTTTATTATAGAGGGGTGTTTCAGGCGAATTTAAATATTTTGCGTCCTTTTTATCATCACTCATGAGCCGTCCACCAAAGCCAACCGCATTGGCACGATCGTCAAAAACAGGAAACATGACGCGACCGCGAAAACGGTCAAAAAGGCGGCCGTCTTTTTCCGACCGTACGGCAAGTCCGCTTTTTAAGATCAGGTCCGGAGTATAATTTTGAGAAAGTTTAGATACGAGCATATCCCATGATTCGGAAGCGTAGCCAAGTTTAAAAGCGCGAATGGTTTCTTCGCTAAGTCCGCGAGAAAGCAAATAATCCAAAGCGACTTTCCCGGCCGGTTTAAAAAGCTCCTGATAATAAATATCAATGGCCTGAACATGCATTTCGCGTAATTTTCCAGTATCACTTTGTTCTTGCGGGGTGACATCTTCAAATTCCAGTGGAATATTAGCGCGTTCGGCGAGCTGTTTAACAGCTTCAATAAAACTTAGCTTCTCGTATTCCATGACAAAATTCAACACATTTCCACCGACACCGCAACCGAAACAATGGTAGATCTGTTTTGAAGGGCTTACGGAAAATGACGCCGTTTTTTCATTATGGAATGGACAGCGGGCCCAGTAATTGGTGCCCTTTTTCTTTAGGGGGAGATATGATCCGACAACATCTACGATATCGTTGGAATCTTTGATCTTCTCTATAGTAAATTCAGGTATTTTTGACATTTTGCAATTTAAG
>CAZSGO010000103.1:0-6315 GCA_964606395.1 uncultured bacterium | reverse complement strand
GCGCAGAAGAAATTAAAACAAAACTTGAAGAAGTTGGAGCTACTGTAGAACTTAAGTAATGGTGATACAGGTAACGCTCAGTGAGTTCAAAATGAGCCGTCACCACAGCGATGGCTCTCTTTGTTTTAATAAAATTTACAAGGGAGGAATATCTCTTGGCTAGTATAAAAAGAAAGATCAAACGGACATCTTTCTCCAGGATCAAGCATGTTCTTGATACCCCGGATCTTTTAGATGTGCAATTAAGTTCATATGAGGACTTTCTGCAAACTAAGGTTCGGCCACACAAGAGACAAGATCTTGGACTGGAAAATGTGTTCCGTACAATATTTCCGATTGAAGATAATCATGATACATTTGTACTTGAGTACAAGTATTATACGATCGGAAAACCACGCTATGAAGAACAGGAATGTGTCGAGCGCGGAATTACCTATTCTGTACCATTAAAAGCCAAATTAGTGCTAAAGGTTGCTGAAGAAGATTCAGATAATCCCGCATTGGCAGATACAATGGAACAGGATGTATTTTTTGGTAATATTCCCTACATGACATCTCGCGGTACGTTTATTATCAACGGTGCCGAAAGAATTATCGTTTCTCAGTTACAGCGTTCCCCGGGTGTTTTCTTTAATGATGCCCGCCATCCCAATGGCACTGTTCTTTATAATGCACGTATTATTCCGATGCGCGGATCCTGGGTGGATCTGACCACCGATATTTTTGATGCGATCTATGTTACCATTGATCGTCGTAAAAAATTCCCGGTCAGTATTTTCCTTCGTGCTATCGGTTTTAGTACCGACTATGACATTCTTCAGCAATTTAATGTTCTCGAAACCCTCCCCCTAAGCGGTGAACTCGAAGGTCGCCTGGTCGTGACCCCTGTCATCGACGGTAAAAGCGGAGAGGTTCTGCTTGAAGCAGGAACAGCTGAAGATAAATGGATTGAATTGGACGCTCAACTTATCGGTGAATTGAAAAAAGCTAAAGTTAAGAACATTGAAGTTGTTGACATGACCCGTGAAGTTGATTTTAAATTGCTTGCCAATTCCATTCGTCGCGAACGCGATAAGATAGGCATTACAGACGAAGAAGATCGTGAACCGACTTCTGAAGATGCATTGATCTACCTCTATCGCAACTTACGTAACGGTGAGCCGCCCAATGTGGAAACGGCCCAAAAATTCTTTGAGAAGCTTTTCTTCTCACCAAAGAAATACGACCTTGGACAGGTCGGTCGTTACCGTATGAACAAAAAGTTCAATTTAAATATCCCGCTTGATAATACCGTGATCACCCCAGAAGATATCGTGATGATCGTGGAACAATTGATCTCTATGCGCCGTGGCGAAAAAGCTTCGGATGATATCGATCATTTGGGTAACAGACGAGTAAAAACCGTAGGTGAACAGCTGGCTAACCAGTTCTCACTTGCCTTTACACGTATGTCACGGACTATCAGAGACCGGATGAACATTCATAATGCAGAAAACCTGACCCCACAGGAACTGATCAACAGTCGTATCCTGACTTCCGTGATCAATACCTTCTTTGGTACATCACAGATGTCACAGTTTATGGACCAGACAAATCCGCTTGCGGAACTGACCCATAAACGTCGTCTTTCAGCTCTGGGCCCGGGTGGTTTGACACGTGAACGTGCCGGTTTCGAAGTGCGAGATGTGCATTATACTCATTATGGACGCCTCTGTCCGATCGAGACCCCTGAAGGTCCCAATATTGGTTTGATCTCATCCTTGGCTAATTATGCCGTTGTAAATCGTCTCGGTTTTATCGAAACGCCTTACCGGAAAGTTAATCACAACAAGAATGGTACCAAGGTATCTGCTACTGTTGAATATCTATCCGCCGATGATGAAGATAGAAACATGATCGCACAGGCAAATGCGCCCCTTAATGACAAGAGCGAATTCATGTCTGATCATATTCGCTGTCGTCACCAGGCCGATTATCCCGTGGCAGATCCAAGTGAAGTCAATTACATGGATGTATCCCCGATCCAAATGGTGTCAGCAGCTGCTTCATTGATTCCTTTCCTGGAACATGATGATGCAAACCGTGCATTGATGGGTTCGAACATGCAACGCCAGTCTGTTCCGCTTTTAACACCGAAAGCTCCGCTTGTCGGAACCGGAATGGAACCTGAGGCAGCACGAGACAGTCGTGCGGTTGTTACTACTCCCATTGATGCGGTCATTGAATATGTTGATGCACGAAAGATCGTTCTTCGTCCGCTTGGTGATTTTGATGCTGATGTTTCTTTAGATGAAAATGAAGGACGTATTGTCTTTGATCTGAAGAAATTCCAGAGAACCAACCAGGACACAAGCATCAATCAGCGTCCTATCGTACGTAAAGGCCAAAAGGTCAAGGCCGGTGAAGCCATTGCGGACGGTACATCTACGGATCAAGGTGAATTGGCATTGGGACGTAATGTCCTTGTGGCGTTCATGCCTTGGCGCGGATATAACTATGAAGATGCTATTATTCTAAACGAACGCTTGGTAAAAGAAGATGTTTTCACTTCAGTTCATGTGAAAGAGGTGGAACTGGAAGTCCGCGATACAAAACGTGGCAGCGAAGAGCTGACCCGTGAGATCCCGAACGTTTCCGAAGAAGCAACCAAGAACATCGATTCAAACGGTATGATCCGTATCGGTGCTCCCGTAACTCACGGTGATATCATTATTGGTAAAGTTACTCCGAAAGGGGAGACCGATCCCACACCGGAAGAAAAACTGCTTCGCGCCATTTTTGGTGAAAAAGCCGGTGACGTTAAAGACGCTTCCCGTCGTGCCGACCCCAGTACAAACGGTGTTGTTATCGATACTCGCCTTTTCGAACGCAAAGGAAAAGAATCCCGTCGCGACGAAAAAGAAAAGATCGAAAAATTAGCACGTGAATTGGGTGATCGACTTATTACCTTGCGCCAGAAATTTATTGGTAAATTACAGAACCTCCTTCAGGATGAAGAATGTGTAGGTATCTACAATAAGGGCGGTAATCTCGTCCATACAAAACGCAAGACATGGAACTGGGAATATTTTGAAACATGTGATTTCGATGATATTGATCTCGAAAAACCATGGATCGAGAATGAAGAAGTTTATGCTCGGGTATTGAAATTGGTTGATAATTTTCAAACTATCTCCGATGAGATTACCGAGGATATTCAGAACGAACAGTTCAAAGTTCGCGCCGGTGACGATATGCAGCCGGGCGTACTTAAACTTGCAAAGGTTTACATCGCAAGTAAGCGTAAGATCTCCGTCGGTGATAAAATGGCCGGACGTCACGGTAACAAAGGTGTCGTTTCCATTATCGTTCCCGAAGAAGATATGCCCTTCCTGCCCGATGGCACACCTGTAGATATCGTACTTAACCCGCTTGGCGTACCTTCACGTATGAACCTGGGTCAGCTTTACGAAACCATGCTTGGATGGGCTGCAAAAGAATTGGGTGTTCATTTTGAAACACCTGTCTTTGATGGCGCCACCTATGGTGAGATCGTTGACTTGATGAAACAAGCGAACCTTCCGGAAAACGGCAAGATCGATCTGTTCGACGGTCGCAATGGAAGAATGATCGATAATCCTGTCGCCTGTGGTTACATCTATATGATGAAACTGGCACACATGATCGAAGACAAAATGCATGCACGGTCAACCGGACCATACTCCCTCATCACTCAACAGCCTCTCGGCGGTAAAGCGCAGTTTGGTGGACAAAGATTTGGTGAAATGGAAGTTTGGGCTCTGGAAGCCTACGGTGCTGCACATACGCTTCAGGAAGTTCTTACGGTCAAATCCGATGATGTTGACGGAAGAACGCGTATTTATAACGCGATTGTGAAGGGTGAAAACCTGCCCGCATACGGAACCCCGGAATCTTTCAATGTTCTTTTAAAAGAACTTGAAGGCCTGGGTATTGAAATGGATTTGATATAATATCCTTCTATAGGAGGAGCTAAATTGGCATTGAGCACATTACAACAGAAGCCGGCCACGAAAGACTTTCAATCTATCCAGATTCGTCTTTCCTCACCGGAGTCAATATTAAGTAAATCCCGTGGCGAAGTTCTAAAGCCCGAGACCATCAACTATCGTTCCTACAAACCGGAAAAAGACGGTTTGTTCTGTGAAAAGATCTTTGGACCGGTCAAGGACTGGGAATGTCACTGCGGTAAATATAAGCGCATCCGCTATAAAGGGATCGTCTGTGACCGTTGCGGTGTGGAAGTCACCCGCAAATCTGTCCGACGTGAACGCATGGGTCATATAAACCTTGCAGTTCCCGTTGTACATATATGGTTCCTGAAATCCATCCCTTCAAAATTAGCGAATGTGCTGGGTATCCCGGCTAAAGAACTGGAACAGATCATCTACTATGAATCATATGTTGTGATCCAACCGGGTAAAGCTGAAGTGGAAGACAATGGAAAAGTCCGTGCCGTCAAACATATGGAATTGTTGGACGAAGACACCTACTTTGAACTTCTCTACGCTTATGGCGAAGAAGCCGAAGAACCCGTTGATGAAGAAGATCTCTTCGTTGCAAAAACCGGTGCACAAGCTGTTTATGAGTTGTTGGTTGACCTTGATGTCCCTCAGCTTGTAAGCGAACTTAAGACACAGTTGCGAAACACAAAATCCGTTTCAGAACGTGATGATATTGTTAAGCGCCTGAAGATCTTAAAATCTTTTATCACCAACAATGAAGACGAACCTACCAATCGACCCGAATATATGATCCTTAAGGTACTTCCCGTCATTCCTCCCGAATTGCGTCCTCTTGTTCCGCTTGAAGGCGGACGTTTTGCCGCGTCGGATCTGAATGACCTTTACCGCCGAGTGATCATCAGAAATAACCGTTTGAAACAATTGATCGACATTAAAGCTCCCGAAGTGATCTTGCGAAATGAAAAACGCATGCTTCAGGAAGCGGTTGATTCACTTTTTGATAACGGAAGAAAACGCGCCGCTGTCCGCTCAGGTACACGCCGGCCGCTTAAGTCCCTCTCAGATATGTTGAATGGTAAAGAAGGCCGCTTCCGTCAGAACTTGCTCGGAAAACGCGTTGATTATTCTGCCCGTTCAGTTATTGTTGTGGGACCGGAATTACATATGCATGAATGCGGTATTCCAAAGAAAATGGCCACTGAGCTGTTTAAACCGCATTTGATCCACGAATTATTGGTTCGCGGACTTGCAGGAACGGCTAAAGTTGCAAAAGGTATGGTTGAAGAACGTGATCCTGAGGTAATGAACCTTTTGGAATATGTGGTCAAAGATCACCCCGTTCTCCTGAACCGTGCTCCTACATTGCACCGTTTGGGTATACAGGCATTTCAGCCTATTTTGATCGATGGAAAAGCTTTGCGTATACATCCTCTTGTTTGTTCAGCCTTCAACGCCGACTTTGACGGTGACCAGATGGCGGTACACGTACCGCTTTCATTTGAAGCGCAGATCGAATCACGGATGTTGATGCTTGCAAGTAACAATATTCTCCACCCTGCACATGGTAACCCTATTGCTATTCCTTCACAGGATATGGTTTTGGGCTCATACTATATTACACGTGCAAAATCCAATCAGCCCGGTGAAGGTTCCAGTTTCTACGATGTAGATGAAGCTTTATTGGCCTTGGATAATGAATGGGTGACCTTGCATGCAAAAGTTAATCTGAGTTTGAATGGAAAATTGATCCCTACAACAGTCGGGCGTATTCTGTTCAACTCTATCGTTCCTAAAGGCTTGCCTTTTTACAATGAATTGGTAACAAAGAAACGTCTCGACAGCATTGTCAGTGAATAAAACAGTGTGGTTGGTGTCAACCGGACAGTTGAATTTCTTGATGATCTGAAGAATCTTGGATTTTCTATGGCAACCCGTTCAGGTGTTTCCATCGGTCTTTCAGACGTTATCATTCCCGAAGAAAAATTCAAGATCATCGATAAAACCCAAAAAACCGTAAATGACATTAATGACAAACGCAAACGCGGTGTCATTACTGAAAATGAACGTTATAATAAGGTTATTGATGCATGGTCAAAGACCACTGATTCCGTTCAGGCTGCGATGAACAAAAAACTCGTTGAAGACAACGAAGGATTCAATCCCTTGTTCATTATGACCGATTCGGGAGCTCGTGGTTCCAAAGATCAGATCAAACAGCTTGCCGGTATGCGTGGTTTAATGAATAAACCACAGAAAAATATTGCCGGTGCAGGTGGTGATATTATTGAAACACCTATTACATCAAACTTTAAAGAAGGTCTGACTGTACTTG
>CAZSGO010000102.1:0-6358 GCA_964606395.1 uncultured bacterium | reverse complement strand
GTCCCCGAAGGGCAGCCATGTATGTTATGTCTTCCAATTTTCGAAAACACCCTTTTCAAATGAACAGAAACAAACTTATTAATATACATTTTTTTTGACCAAAGTCAATCATTTAATCTGTGAACTGGGATCTGTTCATAATTAGTTATTCACGGTGAGATAACTCGTATTCCTGATACAACAAAATATCCCGCTACCAAGATCAAACAGGAGCCTAATACAATATACAGCACTTTTCGTGCACCGGGATGATTAAAGACACCCGATTTATTTGCCACCCACCCGAGAATGCCGTCCCACAAAAAATCCACGGATAAATGGGCAATAATAAAAAAGATCAATACCCAGTTCCCGAATGTCTTGGCCTGAAGGATCATAGCCAAACCCGTCGTTGCCCACCATAGGATAAAATAAGGATTTATACTCGTCACGATACCGCCGATAAAAGCCGAGCGATTTTTTTCTTCGAGTCGGATCTCTTTACCTGATGAGCGTATCATGTCAATTCCAAGAAAAACCAGCATCAGGCCACCCGCAAAAGCAATAATAGCGTATACAGAGGGATTTTCCATAAAATTTGCGGCATAAAAAGCCAAAAACAACACCAGTGGGATCTCAATAACGGCATGTCCTGCCGCCACAATAAATCCCGCCCAGGGTGTGCGCTTAGCGTTGGCAATTACCACCGCGGTTACCGGACCGGGCATCATAGCTCCCGTGAAGGAGATCAAAAATACGGAGATTAAAAACAGTATCAGTTCCATGAAGTTAAAATAAAGATAAAAGATTAAAGGAAAAAGATAAAAGAGAATTATGAATTATGAATTATGAATTATGAATTATGAATTTCGCGAATAATTGTCAATTTGTGAATGATCATTTAATTATCCTTTATCCATTTTCAATTGTCAATTGAACAAACCCCGAACTCTGACACTTTAATAATTAATCATTAAAGAAAAAGACGGAGCAACTTTTCGGAAAAGATTTATTTCGCTGATCTCCACCTATTCGAAAATCACTGACTTTAATTCACGTAATAGACGATTGAAATTATCATCATAAGCTTCGGTCGATAAGATCAGATCATTATTGATCAATATAGCAAGCGTTATATCACTATTGGGATAATAGGATAAAAATGACTCGAAGCCGATAATTCCACCGTCATGACCATAGGAAGTCCCATAAGTGCCTTCTTCAAAATACAATCCGTATCCAGCCATACCGTCGCTGGCATAACCACCTTCAAACCAATTCTGCATCTCATTCATGCTTTGCTGACTAATGATATTTCCGGCCATCAATTCATCCATGAATCGCCCAAGATCCTGGGCATTTATCGCAATACCGCCATCACCGCCCAGTCCAATATCGTCTTCATAAAACTCCTTGGCTTCCACAAAAATACTGTTACTATTTACATCGGTATATCCGTGGATCAATCCGGGTGCTATAGCATTTTCTCCTGTGTCATAATAGGCACTTTCAAGTTGTAAGGGATCAAATATCTTTTGCTGATAGATTTCCTTAAGAGATAGTCCGGTCGCCTCTTCCATGATCATTCCCAGCAATATGTAATTAATATTCGAATAATACCAACCTTCATCCACTTCAAAGTATGCCTGATCACCATGGATAAACTTCAACATATCCTCATCCACCCACTGATGGTCTTTTTTGTTCATATAACTCATGAGGTGTTTAATATTGTATATATCCCGAATGCCGCCCGTATGACCGAGCAGATGTTTAATTTGACATTCTTCGGCATTATCTATGTCCTTGATCAGATCAAGGTCAAGCCATTCACCGACAGAATCTTCCATTGACAAGATTCCGCCGTCGATCAAAGTAAACACAGCCGTTGCAGTAATGAGCTTGGATGTACTGGCGATCAGAAATTGATTTCCAGGTTGCATAAGGATACCAGTGGCAAGATCGGCATATCCGCCCGCACCTAGCCATACCCCAGATTCGTCCCGGATCATGATGGATACCCCAACACCGCCTCCTTCGACAAACGCATCAATCTGTGACTGATATAACCCCGCCTTGGGGTGTGTGGCACTTGAATCAGGAAAAGAGAGTGTATTGTAGTAATGGGGGTCAATGGGATCTAAACTATCGGGACTGCAGGATGTGAGCAGGAGCATTCCCAAAAATATGATAATAATATTGATTGATTTTTTCATGGTTCTCATTTTTATAAATTGATCTTTATACCTGCTTTTAAAATCGCTGTAGAACGCAGGTAAGGTGACATTTCCCAAACATTGAAGTAATTGAATTCATAAACGACAAAGGGTTGGATCTTTTGGGGTTTTATATAACTTATGCCCACATGAGCTTTAACGATCGCAAATAATTTATCGTCAATTACGGGAATAAAATCCTGCAAATCCTCATCGCAAAGATATCCCACTCGAGGAAAAATACTGTATAACATCCCAATACCGGCTCCAACATTTAACCCAATAACACCAGCGATCTTCTGCTGATAATCATATACCGAGTTTAAATAGATCGCATAAGCGATCAAGGAATGATAATAGTACCCAAGAGAAGCAGTCAAAGTGTGGGTGGAATATTTATTATCATGCTTAAAATAACTTGTTCCCACTTCAATACCCGGATGAATGGGAAGTGCCATAACAAACGGCAGTCCGTATTGTACATCCGATACCGAAATTGAAATATCAGTCAGGGCAAAATCACCCTTTGCCAGACAAAAGTGATCAGGTGTCAGTAACAGCAAAATCAATAAGGGCAATATGATCAAATATTTGTTTTTCATGGTCTCTTTTCCGGATTTGCGGTTAATAATAATCTGTACTTAATTGATAATAAATAATATAACATATTAATGCAAAATTTCAACACTTATGATTTTATCACATATCTTGTACCACAAATTCGTAAAATGAAGCGATTTTTTGTTAAGAAATCCGAGGTTTCGGGGCTACAAAGGCTAGGAAAGCTACGAATTACTGGCAATTGATAATTTGGTGAATCTCGAACACTGAGTAATTAAGGATCTGATACTTCGATTGTTCGATTGTTCAAATGTTCATGATTCGATATTCAAGGACCTTTAACTCCGACATATTAATAATTGATCATTAAAGAAAAAGACGGAGCAGTGGTCACATCTCAAAATATTTACACATATATGCACAGACGGAGCAATGCTCCGTCTCTACAATAATCTTTTTAATTTTATTTTTACGTCTTACTTATCACACTTCGTATACCCGCACTGCACACAGAACTCACAACCGTTCTCAAATTTCAGTGCCCGGTTGTTACATTCGGGACAGATCTTGAAGGTGTTGTTGGTGGTGGGATCATTTTCGTCATCGGTAATATTATGGACCCCGGGTAATTTTGTCTGGATCGGCAAATTGATCTGTTCGCCTTGCTCCATAGTATGAAGTATACCTTCATCCCGGAAAAATTTCTCGATCACATCTGCGACTTCCGAGTAAAACGAGTGAATATATTTACCTTCTTTGAAATAGCCGCCATTGGGATCGTAAATACTGCGAAGCTCTTCAAGAATGAACTGAGCATCGCCGGCACGACGAAAAATAGCGGAGATCAAACGCGTCAATACGGCATATTGTGCCGAGTGGGTCAGATCTTTAGAATTGATAAATATCTCGATCGGCCGTTTACGACCGTATTCCATAATATATCCGAGTGTCACGTAGACATTGAATTTTACAAAAGGACTCTTGATCTTATAGACCCGGGCATCTACCACATCGGGACGTTTTAGCGTCAACTGCTGTGGCCGTTTATCGAGATCTTTCTTTTCGACCTTCTTTTCCCGAATACGGAATTCTTTACTGTAATTTAACATTCTACACCACCTCTATCTCTGTTGCATCCTTAACTCCCATTGTCTTGCGGAAGTAATGGAATGGTGTCGAAAGTGTTCCGTCTTCGAGTACCATGATCTCATCGCCCGTAAATTCAACCACTTCATCTTTACCGACTTCCATTTCAAAACGTTTTTCGCGGAATTCCTGGAAATCTGTTTTTTCACCTTCAACGCTTAAGATCGGGAAGCGACTTCCGTCACGATAAATGGTAATGCCTTTCAAGCCTTTCGACCAGGCATCCAAATAGATCGAGGAAATGACTTCCGGCTCAATGTCTTCGGGAAGATTGATGGTGGAAGAAATTGAATGGTCTATATATTTTTGACACACGGATTGGATCTTGATCCGCCTGTCGTAGGAAATGGTATGGGCTGTTTTAAAGAAATAGCTCGGAAGAATATCTTCCAGATCGAATTCTTTTTTTACATCCTTCATTTTATCATTCAAATTGTTCAGATCGATATAGGCTTGTAATGTCGAATGAAAAACCTGGAAGAATTGGTTGTCGAACGATTCTGCGCGACGAGTATAAAAAAGCGCGAACAGAGGTTCTACACCGCCACTGACACCGATATAATTTTCCTTACCGATCTCAAACGATTTAATAATATTGGAGATCGATCCGGTTGGCGCAATAGAGGTAAGAGCAATATTCCGTAAACCATATTGCTTGATATGCTCTTTGGTGTCATCCGACAGAGCTTCCTGAAAGAACGGGCCGCGGGCATAATCTTCATAGACAAATATGTCAGACGGTCCTTTTTCCTTTGCCAGTTCCGAGGAAGTAATGTAAGCCGTATCATTGATAAAACTCATCACTTCTTCCATGGTTTCCATACCCAGTTCCGAATCATAGTCCACGCCCAATTGGAAAAACATATCGGCAATACCCATGATACCCAAACCAAGACGGCGGGTTTCATTGGCGGCAGCACGTTGTTTTTCAAGCGGGTTCAAAATTTCATTCCATGTGACCACATTATCTAAGAAACGGATACAGCTTGCAGTTGAGATGCGCAGTTGTTCCCAGTCGATCTTTGCCCTATGGGTAAAACCGTCATTTACGAAACGGCTGAGGTTAATTGACCCCAGGTTACAGGCACCACCGTCTTCCAGTGGCACTTCGGCGCAAGGGTTGGTGGAGATGATCGGTTTGTTGACATAATTCGAAGGAGAGTATTTGCTCATCTGACTCCAAAAGATCAAGCCGGGCTCGGCCGAATGATAATTGGATTCAACAAAGAGATTCCAGATATCACGAGCCTTTACCAGGTTCCGGATCTCCCCTGATGGCCCGGAAGCAAAGTATAATAGAAAATCACCGGCGTATTTGATCGCGATCTCCCAATCGTCTTTTCCAATATCCATGAGATAATCGCCGTAAACGTCACGTTTTTGCTTATCGTTAAGGTCATCTTCGCGAACGTTGCGGTCGAAATGTTCTTCGAGCCATGCATTCAATTTGTCCGTATCTCCAAAGCTTTCGAGCAATTCGTAATCGTTAATATCTTTACTTGGTATGCCAAGAGAGTAATAATTGCCTTTATCCTGAAGTGCTTCGGTCAAACGAAGTTTATGCCGTTTGCGATAAACAAGGATCGTTTCGCGCTTATATTCCGTTTCTTCTTCAACGGCTTTCATGAATTCATCTGAAGTCTTAATGGAAATATTTGCAAAACGGATCTGGGTATTTTCCATGACCTGTTTTTTTAGTTCCGAAAGTTGCTCTTCCGTGTACTTGCCGCTCCAGCGACATTGCTCAATGATCTGGTTGGTTACCCAGTTGGGTTTTTTCTTTACTCTGATAAAATGTTCAATATCCGGATGTTTGATGTCAATGGTCAACATCAATGCACCGCGTCGACCGGACTGTCCGATCAAGCCCGTGGTCATAGAGAACAGGTCCATAAAAGACACCGCTCCGGTTGAACTGTCGGCCGCATTATGTACAATGGAATCTCTGGGACGTAAGGGAGAAATATCCACACCGATACCGCCACCATAAGAATAGGTACGCGCGCATTCGGCTGCGGTTTTATAAATGGATTCGATATTGTCGTGCTCGATACCGGTCACAAAACAATTCGCTAAGGTCTTTAAACGATACAGATCACCCGCACCGGCCAAAACACGTCCGCCGGCGATCCAGTGACCATTGTAAAGATCACGATAAAAATGCTCCGCCCACTGCGTCTGTTTGATCTTAGACGTTTCCTGTGCCGCGATAAAGGAAGCTATTCTCATGAACACATCTTCAGGACGATGTTCGATCGGACTACCGTCATAATCGCGCAAAAAATATTTCTTTTTATAGATGTTTTCCGCGAGCTCATTATGATTAAGATAATTGTCATGAACGGGAAGATTTCCCGCCTCGATCTCCGCCTGCAGATGTTCATATAAATTCTGGTAACTTCGTATCTTTTCTTCCCCGACCATTTTTGTAAACTTACCACGATATTTGAACATGT